>NZ_JBHZEJ010000017.1:0-125498 GCF_042756365.1 Streptomyces sp. NPDC059092 | reverse complement strand
CGCGGCGTGGTGCTGCTGACGGGGACCGCCGCGGCGCTACCACGGCCGGCGGAACCGACGCCCGTGGAAGCGCCGACGAGCGGATCCGTGCCGTACGAGGCAACGGCGGGCGAGGCAACGGCCGGCGCGTCGGCGGGCGAGGCGTCGGCCGGCGCGTCGGCGCTGCGGGAGCCGGCCCCGGCCGCCTCCGCCCCCACGTACCGCGCCGCCCCCCTCCGCGCCGAACGCCGCCGCCTGCGGAGGGCCGGCGCCACCCGGTCGGCCGTGTCCCGGCGCGCGGCCTGCCCCGTACCCCCTGTCGCGCCCTCGCGCCCCGAGCCGTACGCCGCGCACGCCCCCGTACCGGCCGAGCAGGAAGCGGCCGGGGCCACCGGGATCACCGGGCGCGTACCACGCCAACGGCGGCTCCTGCGGCGCTCACGGACCGCGGCGTGAAGCCGGTGTGAAGCTGCGCTGTGGGGCCGCTTAAGAAACTCTCGATGGACCGGAACGGTCGGGATCGGCACATTGGAGTCGATCACCGCACAGCGATCACCGCGCGGTGATCACCGTTCTTCAGCACCATCACCACCGGGAGCAGCGCCCCATGAAGGCACTTGTGAAACAGAAGGCCGAGCCGGGGCTGTGGCTCATGGACGTACCCGAGCCGGAGACCGGCGACGGCGACGTGCTGATCAAGGTGGCCCGGACCGGCATCTGCGGCACCGATCTGCACATCCGCTCCTGGGACGGCTGGGCCCAGGGGGCCGTCACGACGCCCCGGATCCTCGGCCACGAGTTCGTCGGTGAGGTCGTCGCCGTCGGCGCCGCCGTACGGGAGGTCGCCGTCGGCGATCTCGTCAGCGGCGAGGGCCACCTCGTCTGCGGCACGTGCCGCAACTGTCTCGCGGGCCGCCGCCACCTCTGCCGCAGTACGGTCGGCCTCGGCGTCGGCCGGGACGGCGCGTTCGCCGAGTACGTCGCCCTGCCCGCCTCGAACGTCTGGGTCCACCGCTCCGACGTGAACCTCGACATCGCCGCGATCTTCGACCCCTTCGGCAACGCCGTGCACACCGCGCTCTCCTTCCCGCTCGTCGGCGAGGACGTGCTGATCACCGGCGCGGGCCCGATCGGAATCATGGCCGCCGCCGTCGCCCGGCACGCCGGGGCGCGCCATGTCGCGATCACCGACGTCAGCCCGTACCGCCTGGAACTGGCCCGCAAGGTCGGCGCCACCCTCGCCCTCGACGTCTCCGCCCCCGGCAGCGGCATCGCGGAGGCACAGCGCAGGCTCGGCCTCAAGGAGGGCTTCGACATCGGCCTGGAGATGTCGGGCCGGCCCGAGGCGCTGCGCGACATGGTCGACAACATGACGCACGGCGGCCGGATCGCCATGCTCGGTCTGCCCGCCGAGGAGTTCGCGATCGACTGGTCGAAGATCGTCACCTCGATGATCACGATCAAGGGCATCTACGGCCGCGAGATGTTCGAGACCTGGTACGCGATGACCGTGCTCCTCGAAGGGGGGCTCGACCTCACCCCCGTCGTCACCGGCAGCTACGGATACGCGGACTTCGAGGCCGCGTTCGACGAGGCGTCGACCGCCCGCAGTGGCAAGATCATCCTCGACTGGACCGGCTGAGCCCGCCCACCCACGGCCTCCGCCGCGGGCCGGCCCCACCACGGCTCCACCACAGCCGGCCGGCCACGCGGCCGCCCCACAGAAGCCCACAGAACGCAGAACGCACAGGGAGCCCCCATGTACGGGTCCGTCCGGGACGAACTGTCCGCCACCCTCGACGAGATCCGCGCCGCCGGTCTCTTCAAGCCCGAGCGCGTGATCTCCACCCCGCAGAGCGCCTCCGTCGCCGTCGCCGCGGGCGGCGCGCCCGGCACCGTACTCAACTTCTGCGCCAACAACTACCTCGGCCTCGCCGACCACCCCGAGGTCGTCGCCGCCGCCAAGGACGCGCTCGACCGCTGGGGCTACGGCATGGCCTCCGTACGGTTCATCTGCGGCACCCAGGAGATCCACAAGGAGCTGGAGGGACGGCTGTCCGCCTTCCTCGGCCAGGAGGACACGATCCTCTACTCCTCCTGCTTCGACGCCAACGGCGGCGTCTTCGAGACCCTGCTCGGCCCGGAGGACGCCGTCATCTCCGACGCCCTCAACCACGCCAGCATCATCGACGGCATCCGGCTCTCCAAGGCCCGGCGCCTGCGCTACGCCAACCGCGACCTCGCCGAGCTGGAGACCCGGCTCAAGGAGGCGCAGGACGCCCGGCGCCGGCTGATCGTCACGGACGGCGTGTTCTCCATGGACGGATACGTCGCCCCGCTCGCCGAGATCTGTGATCTCGCCGACCGCTACGACGCGATGGTCATGGTCGACGACTCGCACGCCGTGGGCTTCGTCGGCCCCGGTGGCCGCGGCACGCCCGAACTGCACGGGGTGCTGGACCGGGTCGACATCCTCACCGGCACGCTCGGCAAGGCGCTCGGCGGCGCCTCCGGCGGCTATGTCGCCGCGCGCGCCGAGATCGTCGCACTGCTGCGCCAGCGCTCCCGCCCCTACCTCTTCTCCAACTCCCTCGCCCCGGTCATCGCCGCCGCCTCCCTCAAGGTGCTCGACCTGCTGGAGAACGCGGACGGGCTCCGGGAGCGGCTGAACGCCAACACCAAGCTCTTCCGCACGAGCATGACCGAGGCCGGGTTCGAGATCCTGCCCGGCGACCACGCCATCGCCCCGGTCATGATCGGCGACGCGGCGGCGGCGGGCCGGATGGCGGAACTGCTGCTGGAGCGCGGCGTGTACGTGATCGGCTTCTCGTACCCCGTGGTCCCGATGGACCGGGCCCGGATCAGGGTGCAGCTCTCCGCCGCGCACTCCACCGCGGACGTGGAACGGGCGGTCCTGGCGTTCGTCGAGGCGCGGGACGTCATGAAGAACGAGGGCTGACGGGGCGGGGACCGGGACCGGCGTACGGGTACGGGCGGGACGGTGGCGCGCGGGCGACCTGGCAGGATGGCGCGGGTGATCGACCCTCGCCGGCTGCGCGTCCTGCGGGCCGTCGCGGACCACCGTACGGTGACCGCCGCGGCCGCCGCGCTCTACCTGACCCCCTCGGCCGTCTCCCAGCAGCTCGCCGCGCTGGAGCAGGAGACCGGGCACGCCCTGCTGACCCGCAGCGGGCGGGGCGTCCGGCTGACCGCCGCCGGGGAGATCCTGCTCGCCCACACGCACCAGGTCCTCGCCCAGCTCGAACGGGCCGAGGCGGAGCTGGCCGCGTACGCGGGCGGCACGGCAGGCGAGGTCACGGTCGCCGCGTTCGCCACGGGCATCGCGGAGGTCCTGGCCCCGGCCCTGCGGCAGCTCGCCGGGGAACACCCCGACATCCGGGTGCGGGTCCGGGACGCCGAGGGCGACGAGAGCCTGCCGCTGGTGCTCGACGGCGAGGCGGACGTGGCCGTCGCCGTCGAGTACCGGGGCGCCCCGCGCGAGGACGACCTGCGGCTCTCCCGGGTGGCGCTGTACGCGGAGCCCTTCGACGCGGTGCTGCCCGCCGCGCACCCGCTGGGTCTCGGCGCGGAGGTCACGCTCGACGGGCTGGCCGACAGCGACTGGATCGGCCCCTACCCGGGCAACCCCTGCCACGACGTCATACAGCTCGCCTGCGAACTGGCCGGCTTCCAGCCCCGCCTGGCGCACTCCTCGGACGACTTCCGCGCGGTGGTCGCGCTGGCGGGCGCGGGCGCCGGGGTCGCGCTGGTGCCGCGTTCGGCGCTGCGCGGCATGGAGCTGAAGGGCACGGTCGTACGCCCTGTGGTGGGCCCGGCCGCGACCCGCCGCGTCTTCGCCGCCGTACGCCGGGGCGCGGAGGACCATCCGCTGATCCGGCCGGTCCTGGCGGCGCTGTCGCTGGCGGCGGCCGGGGTGACGACGCGCTGAGGGGCCGTACGGCTCAGCCGCGCCGAGGGGCCGTACGGCTCAGCCCAGCAGCGCCAGCAGGAGGACCAGTACGGTCAGCGCGCCCGCCGCGGCCCCCGACGCGCGCAGCAGCAGCCGCCGGGACGGTACGCGGGTGACCGTGAGCCCGCGCTCGCCGGGGAGCACGTAGAAGACCCAGTTCGGCTGGTTCACCAGTTTCAGCCGGGTCAGCCGCAGGCTCCGGACGCTCACCTCCCGCGCGATCTCCCTGGGTTCGCGGGCGAGATGGCCTTCGAGGGAGCGGCGGTGGATCCGGTCGACGCCGTCCGGCACCGAGAACGGTGCGCTCGACGCGGCGGTCAGTTCGGTCCAGCCGGCCGTACGCCGGTCCAGCCGGCCACGGACCGGACGGGGCCAACTGCGGTCCGGCAGCGTCAGGGTGCGGACGGACGTCCTGCGCCGGATGATCCCCTGGACCCAGCGGACGATGCTGCCCTTGCCGCCGCACTGCGCGTGCTCGATGCGCCGGGAGCCCCCGCACTCCTCGCAGGGGATGACGTTCTTCCCGTCGCACGTGGTGCAGGTGACCACGCCGCGGCCCTCGCACCCGGCGCAGGCCGCCTCCTTGCGGCGGCAGCGGGCACAGGTGGTCCTGGGCGCCGGCTCGGTCCCGCGGGGCCGAGCCGCGGCGTCCGCCGGGGTCTTCCCGCCCGTCGCGGGCCTCCCGGCACCCGCGCGCCGCGCCGGGTCCTCGCGGCGCGGGGTGTCCGGGCAGTGGGTGCACGAGCCGACCCCCAGGCAGTCCGGGCAGAGAGCCGTCTCCGGGTCGGGGCACGGGAGTCTGCCCCGGCCCTGGCAGCCGGGACAGGTGATGCGGCCGTTGTCGCAGCCGCAGATGATCTCCCGTTCCGAGCCCTCGCGCACCAGCTCCAGTGTCAGCGTCTCGTGGGCGTCCTTCGGCGGCGCGAGGACATGGCTCCGCACGTCGTCCTGGTAGCGGGGACGGCCGGACAGATCGATCGGTCCGTGGTGCTCGGCCTTGTCCTCGGTGCGGGTCTCGACGCACCGGACGGTTCTGGCGCGGAGGAGCTGATGGCGTTCGATCCTCCTTATGCCCTCGGCCAGTTCGCGGTGCGGATGACGCGTCCGGCGGTTGCCGCCGCCGTACGCGAGGACGGCTTCGAGGAGCGCCTGCTCGGACGGCTCCGCGCCGGCGCCGGACGGCTCCGCGCCGAACGCCGCCTTCTCGTAAGGATCTTCCCCGGACGGTGCGTCGGACATGGCCGGTTCCCTCCCCGACGCGGGCCGCCGCCCGCACAGACCGCAGAGTAGAGGGGCGGCCGACGCCCCCTCAAGTGGCGTGCGGGGGCGCTCGCCGGCGCGCGCCGGGGCGCGTACTACCCGCCTTACGGCGGTACTCCGGCCTTTCCCAGGTCAGGCCAGCAGGCTCGGCGCCGCCTTGTCCAGTACCGCGCCCACCCGCTCCCAGGTCTCCATGTCCCGCTCCACCGGCTCCAGTTCGGCCCCTTCGCCGACGGACCACGACGTCGCCACCGCGACCGGGTCCTCGCCCGTCGCCGCGCCCACCGCGAGCGCCGCCGCGCCGAGGGCGACGAGCTCGCCGCCCGCCGGCACGATCAGCGGCCGGCCCGAGAGGCGCCGTACGGTCTCCACCCACATCCGGCCCCGCGCGCCGCCGCCCACCAGCCGCATCGGGCGGCCCGCCACCGCCGGGTCCGCCGGATCGAGCCCGCACGCGCGCGACACCTCGTCCAGCGCGCGCAGTACGGTGACGACCGCGCCCTCGTACGCGGCGCCGAGGAGTTGCTGCGCCGTGGTGTCGTGGCGCACCCCGGTCAGCAGCCCGGACGCGGCCGGCAGATCGGGGGTGCGCTCCCCGTCGAGATACGGCAGCACGACGGCCTCGCCGCCCGGCACCGCGTCCTCCCGGTCGAGCCGGAGCAGCGCCGCCACCTTGTCCACGGCGAGCGTGCAGTTGAGGGTGCAGGCCAGCGGCAGATACGTGCCGTCGGCGGCGGCGAACCCCGCGAGCGCGGCGGACGCGGGGCGGGTGCGGGTGGCGGCGAACACCGTGCCCGAGGTGCCCAGGGAGAGCACCGGGTGGTCGAGCAGCCCGGCGCCGCCCAGGCCCAGTCCGACGGCCGCGCTCATGTTGTCGCCGGTGCCCGCGGCGACCGCGACGCCGACGGGCAGGCCGAGTTCGGCCGCGGCCCCGGCCGTCAGCGAGCCGACCCGGGTCGCCCCGGTGGCCGCGACGGCGGGCAGCAGCGCCGGGTCGAGGCCGAGGAGCGTGAGCAGTTCCTCGTCGTAACCTCCGGTCGCCGTCGAGTACCAGCAGGTCCCCGAGGCGTCGCCCGGGTCCGTCGCCGCGACCCCCGACAGCCGTTCGGTGAGGAAGTCGTGGGGGAGTCTGACGGCCGCCGCGGCCCGGGCGACGGCGGCGTCGTTCTCCCGCAGCCACTGCCACTTCGAGGCGGTCATCGAGGCCACCGGCACCGAACCCGTACGCGCCGTCCAGGCGTCGGGGCCGCCGAGCGCGTCGGTGAGCGCGGCGGCCTGCGGGGCCGAGCGGGTGTCGTTCCACAGCAGCGCGGGGCGCAGCGGCCTGCCGCCGCGGTCCAGCACCACCAGCCCGTGCTGCTGTCCCGCGACCGCGATCCCGGTCACGGCCGCGGGGTCCGTACCGGACTCCTTCAGCCCGGCGGCGACCGCCTCGCGCAGGGCGTCCCACCAGCTCTCCGGGTCGCTCTCCCGGGCCCCGCCCTCGCCGGTCACCCGGTGCGGGGCGCGGCCCACGGCGAGCAGCCGACCGGTGGCGGCGTCGGTGAAGGCCGCTTTCGTGGACTGCGTGGAGCTGTCCACGCCGATCACGACCGGGCTCTGCGACATGGGCGTACCTCTTCCGAGCAGCGGTTTTGGACGTCGGGAGAACAAATTACGCGATGGCGCGGCGCACGGGAACCTTCCCGCCGATCATCACACCGGCAAGGGAGTCGGCCGGGATGTGGTGTGGGGGTTCTCCGTGCGGCGACCGGCATGCATTATTAGTCATGTCAGGAAACAAAAAGGTACGGCGCGCGCCGGACCTGAGGTAGCGAAGGCGGCCAGAGCATGACGGAACGCTTCACCCCCACCCCTGAGGACAAGTTCAGCTTCGGTCTCTGGACGGTGGGCTGGCAGGGCAGGGACCCGTTCGGGGACGCGACGCGCCCGGCCCTCGACCCCGTCGAGTCCGTGCGGCGCCTCGCCGATCTCGGCGCGTACGGCGTGACGTTCCACGACGACGACCTGATCCCGTTCGGCTCCTCCGACACCGAGCGCGAGTCGCACGTCAAGCGCTTCAGGCAGGCCCTGGACGCCACCGGCATCGTCACCTCCATGGTCACCACCAACCTCTTCACCCACCCCGTCTTCAAGGACGGCGCCTTCACCGCCAACGACCGCGACGTCCGCCGCTACGCGCTGCGCAAGACGCTGCGCAACATCGACCTCGCCGCCGAGCTGGGCGCCAAGACCTTTGTGGCCTGGGGCGGACGTGAGGGCGCGGAGTCGGGTGGCGCCAAGGACGTACGGGCCGCGCTCGACCGGATGAAGGAGGCCTTCGACCTGTTCGGCGAGTACGTCACCGAGCAGGGGTACGACCTGCGCTTCGCCATCGAGCCCAAGCCGAACGAGCCGCGCGGGGACATCCTG
This sequence comes from Streptomyces sp. NPDC059092, assembly GCF_042756365.1. NCBI lineage: Bacteria > Bacillati > Actinomycetota > Actinomycetes > Kitasatosporales > Streptomycetaceae > Streptomyces > Streptomyces sp. NPDC059092. Next base: position 117,877 of record NZ_JBHZEJ010000017.1, on the reverse strand, counting down.
CTGCCCACCGTCGGCCACGCCCTGGCCTTCATCGAACAGCTGGAGCGCCCCGAGCTGTTCGGGGTGAACCCGGAGGTCGGTCACGAGCAGATGGCGGGGCTGAACTTCCCGCACTCCATCGCCCAGGCCCTGTGGGCGGACAAGCTCTACCACATCGACCTCAACGGCCAGAACGGCATCAAGTACGACCAGGACCTGCGCTTCGGCGCCGGTGATCTGCGGGCCGCCTTCTGGCTCGTGGACCTGCTGGAGAGCGCGGGCTGGGACGGCAGCAGGCACTTCGACTTCAAGCCGCCGCGCACCGAGGACTTCGACGGAGTGTGGGCCTCCGCCGCCGGCTGCATGCGCAACTACCTGATCCTCAAGGAGCGGGCCGCCTCCTTCCGCGCCGACCCGCTGGTCCAGGAGGCGCTGCGCGCCTCGCGCGTGGACGAGCTGGCACAGCCGTCCGCCGCCGACGGGGCGGCCGGGCTGCTGGCGGACCGCACCGCGTTCGAGGAGTTCGACGTCGAGGCGGCCGCGACGCGCGGCATGGCGTTCGAGCACCTGGACCAGCTCGCGATGGACCACCTGCTCGGGGTCCGCTGACCGGACGGCCTTCGGTACGCGGCGGTCACGCGGCCACGCGGTACGCGGCCACGGCGGTCACGCGGCCACCGCGGCCACGCGGAACGCCGGCGCCGGACGGGTCCCTTCCGGATCCGTCCCGCGTCAGCCGTTCCCGGGGTCGCGGTCGGCCGCGGCCGGCCCGCCGTGCCCGGCGCCGTCCCGCCGTACGTACGCCACCGGGTCGGCCAGCACCGCCCGCACCACCAGCGCCGCCCCGCCGCGCGCCGCGTCCCCCGCCGAGGAGGACGCGCGCAGCCGCCCGCTGCCGCGCGGCCACAGACCCGACACCACCCGGGCCGTCAGCTCCCGGTCCGCCGCGGGCGACAGCCAGGGCATCAGCTCCCGGTAGATCCCGCCGAGCACGACCGCGTCCGGGTCGAGGAGGTTCACCGCCCCCGACAGCACCCGGCCCAGCATGGTCCCGGCCCGCTCGATGGCCGCCAGGGCCGCCGTGTCGCCCCGGCGCGCCCTGCGCTCCAGTTCGGCCACGCCCGGCACCCCGGCGTCCTCGTCGATGCCCGCCGCCCGCAGCAGCGCCGACTGGCCCGCGTACTGCTCCAGGCACCCCCGGGCGCCGCACCGGCAGAGCGGTCCGTCCGCGTCGGCGACCACATGACCGATCTCCCCGGCGAACCCGTGGGCCCCGCGCAGGAGTTCACCGTCCAGGACCAGCGCCCCGCCGACGCCGATCTCGCCGGTGAGGTAGAGGAACGTACGGAGCCCTCCCGGGCCGCCGAACCACAGCTCGGCCAGCGCCGCCAGATTGGCCTCGTTCTCCGAACTCACCGGCAGCTCCGGCGCCGTGGGGCGCAGCCCGGCCAGGGCGCGCGCGAACAGTGCCTGCGCGGGCACCCGGTTCCATCCGAGGTTCGGCGCCTGGCGCACCGTGCCCCCCGACACCAGCCCCGGCAGGGCGAGTTGGACGCCGACCGGGTGCAACCCCTGCTCGGCCGCCGATTCCAGGGTGCGCGCGGCGATCCGGGCGCCGCGGGAGAGCACCTCGGCGGGCTCGGTACCGCGGTTGTCGAGGTGCTCGGTCAGCCGTACCCGGTCGGTGCCGGACAGATCGACCACGCACACCGACACGTAGTCGATATTGATCTCCACGCCGATCCCGGCGGGCCCCGAACGCGTCACCTTCAGTACGGTGCCGGGCCGCCCGGCGTGCCCGCTGAAGGTCTTGCCGGATTCGGAGAGGAATCCGCTCTCCATCAACTGCTCGACCAGTGAGGAGACCGCCGCCCGGGTCAGCCCCACGCGCGCGGCCACCCCGGCCCGGGTCGTCTCGCCCTCGTCCCGTACCGCCCGGAGCACCAGGCTCAGATTGTGCCGGCGCACCGAATCCTTGTCGGCCTTGGGGCCGAGGGGGGTGTGGTTGGTGTTCATCTCGCGGACGAGCCTATGTGATCGGAATCGGCCGGAACGGCTCACTCGGCAAGCAGGATGTCCCCTTCCGCCCGGTATTGCGATTGATGACTTATTAATCTTGACGAGGTCGCGGGGTCCCGTCAGGCTGGGGCCGCCGAACGAGGAGCAGCCACGTGACCACGCACGCGCCCGACCAGCCCCCGCCCGACGGGAGCGTCGCCGACCGGAGCACCGCCGACCGGTGGATCCTGCGCACGGAGAACACCACCTACGCCGTCACGCTCGAACCGGAGGGGCAGTGGGCCGAGCTGACCGCCTGGGGACCGCACGGCGTGGAGAGCGGCCCCTCGCCGCTCGACTGGTCGCGCCGTACGCACTTCGTCACTCCGGCCGACCTGGCGCCCGCCGAGTACATCCCCTACGGCCTGCGGCCGTTCACCGGCGCCGACCTGCTCGCCCAGCGCCCCGGCGAGGACCGCGGCGTGTGGTGGCGCTTCACCGGCGCCGGGCATGACCGGGACCGGGCGCTGCGGCTCGTCTTCGCCGACGTGACCCTGGGACTTGAGGCGACGCTCCACTACAAGAGCGTCCCCGGCACCGACGTGATCCTGCGCTGGACCGAGCTGGTCTGCACCGGGCCGGACGAACTGCGCCTGGAACGCTTCGACTCGGCCGCCGTGAACATCCCCGTGACGGCCGGCGCCCGGCTCACGTACCTCACCGGCCAGTGGGCCCAGGAGTTCCAGCGCACCCAGCTCGAACTGACCCGTGGCCGCTTCGAGATGGCCTCCACCCAGGCCGTGCCCGGCCACGCGTACGCCCCCTGGCTCGCCGTCCAGGACGCCGCGCACCCTGACGGGACCACCGGCGTCCCCACCTACGGTGTCGCCCTGGAGTGGCCGGGGAACTGGCACATCACCACCGACGCCGAGCCCGGCGGCGCGGTCCGCGTGCGTGCCGGACGGCTGCCCCACGAGGGCGCGGTACGGCTCGCCCCCGGCGCCTCCCTCACCACCCCGAAGCTCGCCTGCGCCTTCAGCGCGGACGGCCTCGACGGTCTCGCCAGGGTCTGGCACCGCTACGAGCGCGGGCTCACCGGCGAGCGGACGCGCCGTACCCGCAAGGTCCTCTACAACTCGTGGGAGGCCACCGGCTTCGACGTCGACGCCGACAGCCAGCTCGAACTGGCCAGGATCGCCGCCGACATGGGCGCCGAGCTCTTCGTCGTCGACGACGGCTGGTTCCCCGGACGTGCCGACGACACGGGCGGCCTCGGCGACTGGCGCCCCGACCCGGTGTCCTTCCCCGCCGGGTTCGACGACTTCGTCGGGCAGGTCCGGGCCCTCGGCATGGACTTCGGCCTCTGGGTGGAGCCCGAGTGCGTCAGCCCGCGCTCCGAGCTGTACGCCGAACACCCCGAGTGGGTCTACCGGGTGGAAGGCCGCCCCGCCCGCCTCGTCCGCAACCAGCTCCTGCTCGACCTCGGCCGCGAGGACGTCCAGGAGTTCGTCCTCGCCACCTTCGACCGGCTCCTCGGCGACCACGCGATCAGCTATCTCAAGTGGGACATGAACCGCCCGCCGACCGAACGCGGCCGGCCCGGCGGCGGACCCGCCGAGGAACTGGACCTCGACGCCGCCCACGTCGCCGGCTATCTGCGCGTCCTCGACCACCTCCGCGCCCGCCATCCGCACGTCACCGTCGAGGGCTGTTCGGCGGGCGGCGGCCGGATCGAGCACGCCACCCTCGCCCGTACGGACGTGGTGTGGCCCAGCGACAACACGGCGCCGCTCGACCGGCTCGCCATCCAGTACGGCTATCTGCACGCGCACGCGCCGCACACCATGAGTTCCTGGGTCACCGACTCGCCCGGCGTCTTCGACCCGCGCCCCCGCTCGCTCGCCTTCCGCTTCGTCAACGCGAGCGCCGGTGTCCTCGGGATCGGCGCGGACATCCGCACCTGGAGCGCGGAGCGGCGCGCCGAGGCCGCGCGCTGGGTCGCCCGTTACAAGGAGGTCAGGGAGGTCGTCCACCACGGCGAGGCGCGGCTGCTGAACACCCCCGCCGACGCCACCTGCGGCATCCAGTACGAGGAGCCCGGCGGCGGCCGGATCGTCGTCACCGCCCTCAGCACCGGACGGCTCGACGGGGCGCCCCTGGTCCCCGGCCGTCCGGCCAGGCTCCGGCTGCGCGGCGTGGACCCGACGGCCCGGTACACCGACGCCGCGTCGGGCGAGACGTACGGCGGGGCCCATCTGACGCACTACGGGCTGCCGTTCGCGTGGACCGCGGAGTACGACGCCGAACTCGTCGTGCTGGTAAGGCAGTAGCCGGCGGGCACCACCGGGGCGCGCGTACCCGAGGTCGTAACCTCGGCAGGACAGAGACCGTCGTCCTCGAAGGCCAAGGAGTCGTACCGTCCCATGCGCCCCACGAACGGAACCGCACGCTTCACCGACCGGGTCGCCGTGGTCACCGGCGCCGCCTCGGGCATCGGCGCCGCCACGGCCGGCCGCCTCGCCGCCGAGGGCGCCTCGGTCGTCCTCGCCGACACCGACGCGGAGCGCGGTGTGCCCACCGCCGCGCGGATCCGCGAGGAGGGCGGGCGGGCCGCGTTCGTGCTGGCCGACGTCGCCGAGGAGGACGGCTGGGACCGTGTCGTCACCGCCGCCCACACCTTCGGACCCGTGGACGTCCTGGTCAGCAACGCGTACACCGTGGAGGTCACGGCGGCGCACGAGATGACCCTCGCCTCCTGGGAACGGCAGCTCGCCGTCAACCTCACCGGCGGGTTCCTCGGCTTCAAGGCGGTCCTGCCCGACCTGCGCGCCCGGCACGGAGCCGTGGTGCTGACCTCGTCCGTCCACGCACACCGGGGCGTGCCCGGCCACCCCGCCTATGCCGCCTCCAAGGGCGCCCTGCTCTCCCTCTGCGCCCAACTCGCCGTGGAGTACGGTCCTGAGGTACGGGTCAACGCGGTCCTGCCGGGCCCGATCCTCACCGCGGCCTGGGACGGGGTCCCCGAGGAGGAGCGGGCGCGCAGCGCCGCCGGGACCGCGGCGGGCCGCTTCGGAACCCCCGAGGAGGTCGCCGCCGCGATCGCCTTCCTCGCCGCCCGGGAAGCCTCGTACATCACCGGATCGAGCCTGCTCGTGGACGGCGGGTGGAGCGTCGTGAAGGCATCCGCCTGAGGCTCGCCGCGCCGTCCACGCGAGCCGCCGAACCGCTACCCGCGCTGCCGCGCCGGACGCTGCGCGGGCACCGTACCCGTACTTCCACCCGCCCCCGTACCGCCGTCCGCCCACGCGGGCGCCGTTCCGGTGAGCTGGCAGACCATCAGGTAGAAGGGGATCGGCGGGGTGTACGGGGTGGGCGCCTGCGGCCAGTGGATCAGCTTGGGGTGGACGGCAGGCACGGTCGTACCCCTGATGTAACGCGCCGGGGACGGCCAGGTCAGATCGAGGTCGGAGCCCGCCGGGACGATCCACCACCACCAGTCGGTGTCCGCGAAGACGCAGCCCGTCCTCGGCAGCCGGCCCATCAGCCGGAAGCCGTGCTCCGCGGGCACGCCCACGGCGTCGCACCCCAGGGAGGCCGGCAGCGTGGCCGGCACGGGCAGCTCGACCCCGCGCGGGGTGGTGTCACGCAGGCCGCGGGCCAGTCGATGGAGCGCGTTCCTCAGCACGGCGGCTCCGTTCCGCGCGGTGCCTCCGTCGCGCGCGCGGGACGGGCGCCGTGCGGCAGCGGCCGGCCGGCGCCGTGCGGCGCGGAGCCCGCGTGCGGCAGTTCGGCCCAGACGACGCGCCCGGGACCGTAACCCGATGTGTCGTGGGCTCCCCAACCGCTGCACATCGAGTCGACGAGGAATAGCCCCCGACCGCCCTCGCCCTCCGCCTCCCCCTCGGCCGTGCGGTGGAGCTGGGGCCCGGTGGGGCCGTATCCCTGGTCCTCCACCGCTATCCGCAGGCGTCCCTCGTCCTCGCGTATCTCGCAGATGACGCGGCTGCCCGCGGCGTGCACGATCGCGTTGGTCACCAGCTCGGACACGACGAGGACCGCGGTGTCGCGGGTCTCCTCGTCGAGGTCCCAGAGGGCGAGGCGGGCCTGTATGAGCTGTCTGGCGCGTCCGACGGACTCCGCGTGGGCCGGCAACCGGAACCCGTAGCGGCGGACTGCGTTGCCAGGGCACAGGGCGGTGAGCTGGGGGGTGAGCGCGTTACCAGGTGCCACGACCGATTCCTAACGGTGGGGGAGCAGCGGATGCGTGCAAGACCTCTCCCATGGCAGAGCGCGACAACCGCGTGAACTGGTTCACCGGTCCACTGTCCACCCGCCGAGGACACTTGGCAAGTAGCACTCTGAAAAATTCAGAGTGGCATGTTCTTCGTCCGGGCGGCATGGCAGACTGCTGGTAACCGTGCGTGGGAAGGACCCGAAAGTGAGTGAACCGCGGTCGGCCCCGACCGTGGGCCAGGTCGTACTCGGCAGACGTCTGCAGGACCTGCGCGAGCGCCGCGGCCTGAGACGCGAGGAGGCCGCCAAGCTCCTGCGGGTGGCTCCGGCCACGATCCGCCGGATGGAGACGGCCGAGGTCGCGCTCAAGGTCCCTTACGTACAGTTACTGCTCAGGGCGTACGGAGTGCCCGAGGAGGAGGCGGAGGCCTTCGTCGAGCTGACGGAGGAGGCGAACAAGCCCGGCTGGTGGCAGCGGTTCCACGACATCCTGCCGGACTGGTTCAGCATGTACGTCTCCCTGGAGGGCGCGGCGTCCCTCCTACGGGCGTACGAACCCCATTTCGTTCCCGGGCTGCTCCAGACCGAGGAGTACGCGCGGGCCGTCATGCACGCGGGGGCCGTGGGGCAGGCTCAGCCGGAGGAGATCGAACGGCATGTGGCGCTCCGCATGGAACGCCAGTCGCTCCTGACACGTACCGACGCACCCAGATTCTGGGTGATCATGGACGAGACCGTGCTGCGCCGCCCCGTCGGGGAGGATCCGCAGGTCATGCGGGCACAGATCGACAGGCTTCTGGAAGCCTCCGAGATGACCAACGTGACCCTTCAGATCGCGGAGTTCTCCAGCGGACACCACCCGGGCACCTACGGGCCGTTCGTACTTTTCCGTTTTGCCGTGCCGGAGCTGCCTGACATGGTCTACAGCGAGTACCTGACGGGTGCCGTCTACCTCGACGCACGTCCCGAAGTGGCCACCCACCTCGAGGTCATGGACCGGATGGCGGCCCAGGCAGCAACTGCACAACGCACGAAGGAGATCCTCAAGGATGTCCGCAAGGAGCTGTGAATGGACCCCATATACAACGGCATGCCCGCCGGCGACCTCGGCAGCGAAGGCTGGCACAAGCCGTGGAGCGGCGGCAACGGCGGCAACTGCGTCGAGGCCATGAAGCTGGCCGACGGCCGGGTCGCCGTGCGTCAGTCCGCCGATCCCGGCGGGCCGGCGCTGATCTACACCACGAGTGAGATCGCCGCCTTCATCCAGGGCGCCAAGTCGGGACAGGCGGACTTCCTGCTCACGTGACCCGCCGCCGTACCGGGAAGGCCGGCGGCGGCACCCAAGCTGTCACTGAATCACGGGGAGCGCGGCGTCGCAGCACTTTCAGGTGCGCTGCGGCGCCGCGCTGTATTGAGGGGGGTCAGGCGCCCACCCTGCGCTTGTTCCAGACGTCGAAGCCCACCGCGGCCAGCAGCACGAGGCCCTTGATGACCTGCTGGTAGTCGGTGCCGATACCGACCAGCGACATCCCGTTGTTCAGGACGCCCAGCACCAGACCGCCGATGATCGCGCCGAAGACCGTGCCGACCCCGCCGCTCATCGACGCGCCGCCGATGAACGCGGCGGCGATGGCCTCCAGTTCGAAGTTGATGCCGGCCTGCGGCACCCCCGCGTTGAGCCGCGCCGCGTAGACGACACCGGCGAGCGCCGCCAGTACACCCATGTTGACGAAGACCAGGAAGGTGACGCGCTTGTCCTTGACGCCGGACAGCTTCGCCGCAGCCTGGTTGCCGCCGAGCGCGTACACATGGCGCCCGACGACCGCGTTGCGCATGACGTAGCCGAAGCCGATCAGCAGCGCCGCCAGCAGCAGCAGGACCACCGGCACACCCCGGTAGCTGGCCAGCGTCATGGTGAAGGCCAGCACCGCGGCCGCCAGCGCCACCAGCTTGACGACGAACAGGTTGAGGGGCAGGACCTCCAGGTCGTACGCCTGCTGCCGGCGCCGGTCCCGGAACTCCTGGAAGAGCGCGAACGCCAGCAGCGCCAGCCCCAGCAGCAGCGTCAGGTTGTGGTAGTTGGTGGAAGGGCCGACCTCCGGGAGATAGCCGGTGGAGATCTTCTGGAAGCCCTCGGGGAACGGTCCGAGCGAGCGCGACCCCAGGAAGATCTGCGTGGCGCCGCGGAAGATCAGCATGCCGGCGAGGGTGACGATGAACGACGGGATGCCGACGTACGCGATCCAGAACCCCTGCCAGGCCCCGGCGACCGCGCCGATCAGCAGCCCCAGGATCAGGGCGGGGACCCAGGGCATGTCGTGTTCGACCATCATCACCGCGCAGGCCGCGGAGACGAACGCCGCCAGCGAGCCGACCGACAGGTCGATGTGGCCCGCGATGATCACGATCATCATGCCGATGGCCAGGACCAGGATGTAGCTGTTCTGGAGGACCAGGTTGGTGACGTTGTTCGGCTTGAGGAGGACGCCGTCCGTCCATATCTGGAACAGGACGACGATCAGGCCGAGCGCGACGAGCATGCCGTACTGCCGCATGTTGCGGCGTGCGGCCTCCATGAGCAGCGCCCCCGTCGCGGAGCGCCCGGAGGGAGGCGTCGGTGGGGCGTCCTTCGGTGTGTCGCCTTTCGGCGTGTCGGTGGTGACCGGGCCCATGTCGACTACCTCGTGTTCTTGGTCATGTGGCGCATCAGTACTTCCTGGGTCGCTTCCGCCCGCGGGATCTCACCGGTGAGCCGGCCGGCCGCCATCGTGTAGATGCGGTCGCACATGCCGAGCAGCTCGGGGAGTTCGGAGGAGATGAAGACGACCGCCTTGCCCTCCGCGGCGAGCTGGTCGATGACGGTGTAGATCTCGTACTTCGCACCGACGTCGATGCCGCGGGTGGGCTCGTCGAGAATCAGCACATCGGGACCCGCGAAGATCCATTTGCTGAGCACGACTTTCTGCTGGTTGCCGCCGGAGAGCCGTCCGACCTGCTCGAACACCGTCGGCGTCTTGATGTTCATGCTCTTGCGGTACGACTCGGCGACCCGGCTCTCCTCGTGCTCGTCGACGATCCCGCGCCGGGCCACCTTGGACAGCGCGCCCAGGGTGATGTTCCGGCCGACGGTGTCGATGAGGTTGAGGCCGTACTGCTTGCGGTCCTCGGTGACGTACGCGATCCCGTGGCCGACGGCCTCGGGCACCGTCCTCGTCCGGATCTCCGTGCCGTCCTTGAGGACCGTCCCGCTGATGTTGCGGCCGTAACTGCGGCCGAACACGCTCATCGCCAGCTCGGTGCGCCCGGCGCCCATCAGCCCCGCGATACCGACGATCTCGCCCCGGCGGACCTCGACCGAGACCCCGTCCACGACCTTGCGCTGCTGGTCGATGGGGTGGTGCACGGTCCAGTCCCGGACCTCCAGGGCGGGCCGCGCCTCCGGATCGCCCTCGTACGGGGTGCGTTCGGGGAAGCGGTGGTCGAGATCGCGGCCGACCATGCCCCGGATGATCCGGTCCTCGGTGGTCGACTCCGCGCCCACGTCGAGCGTCTCGATGGTCCTGCCGTCCCGCAGGATGGTGACGGAGTCCGCCACCTCGGAGATCTCGTTCAGTTTGTGCGAGATGATGATCGAGGTGATGCCCTGATCCCTCAACTCCTTGATGAGCCGCAGGAGCTGGGCGCTGTCGCTGTCGTTGAGCGCGGCCGTCGGCTCGTCCAGGATCAGCAGCTTGACCCGCTTGGCGAGCGCCTTGGCGATCTCCACCAGCTGCTGCTTGCCCACGCCGATGTCGGAGACCCGGGTCTGCGGGTGCTCGTCCAGACCCACCCGCTTGAGCAGCTCGGCGGCGTGCCTGAGCGTGTCGTTCCAGCTGATGAAGCCCCGGCTGGCGTGCTCGTTGCCCAGGAAGATGTTCTCCGCGATCGACAGATAGGGGATGAGGGCGAGTTCCTGATGGATGATGACGATGCCCTGGGCCTCGCTGGCCCTGATGTCCTTGAAGGCGCAGGCGGAGCCCTCGAAGAGGATCTCCCCCTCGTAACTCCCGTGCGGGTGGACCCCGCTGAGCACCTTCATGAGCGTCGACTTGCCCGCGCCGTTCTCGCCGCAGATCGCGTGCACTTCGCCCGGGGCCACGGTCAGGGTGACATCGGAGAGCGCCTTGACCCCGGGGAAGGTCTTGATGATGGAACGCATCTCCAGGACGGGGGCCGCCGCACCGGCCGCCCCCGCCGTACCGACTGGAAGGGTCACTTCAGGTCCTCGGCCTTGAGGTAGCCGGAGTCCACCAGTTCCTTCTGGTAGTTGGACTTGTCGACGCCGACCGGCTCCAGCAGGAACGCCGGGACGACCTTGGACTTGTTGTCGTACGACTTCTCGTCGTTGACCTCGACCTTCTTGTCCTTCAGCATCGCGTCCGTCATCTGGGCGGCGGTCTTCGCCAGCAGGCGGATGTCCTTGTAGACCGTCATGGTCTGCTGGCCGGCGACGATCGACTTCACCGAGGCGACCTCGGCGTCCTGCCCGGTGACCAGCGGATACGGCTTCGCCTTCGTCCCGTAGCCGTCGGACCTGAGCGACGACAGGATGCCGATGGAGATTCCGTCGTACGGGGAGAGGACCGCGTCCACGTCCTGGGAGCCGTACGCCCTGGTGAGCAGGTCGTCCATCCGCCGCTGTGCCGTGCCGCCGTCCCAGCGCAGGGTGGTGACCTGATTCAGCTTGGTCTGTCCGCTGCGGACGACGAGCTGCTTGTCGTCGAGGAACGGCTTGAGGGTCTTCATCGCGCCGTTGAAGAAGTACTGGGTGTTGTTGTCGTCGGGGGAACCGGCGAACAGCTCGATGTTGAACGGGCCCTTCTTGCCGCCCTCCTTCAGGCCCAGCTTGTCGATCAGGTAGGTGGCCTGGAGGACGCCGACCTTCTCGTTGTCGAACGACGCGTAGTAGTCGACGTTCTTGGTGCCGAGGATCAGCCGGTCGTACGAGATGACCTTGATCTTCTGATCGGCGGCCTGCTGGAGCACATCGCTCAGGGCGCTGCCGTCGATGGCCGCGACGATCAGGACGTCCACGCCCTTGGTGATCATGTTCTCGATCTGTGCGACCTGTTGGGCGACATTGTCCTCGCCGTACTGGAGGTCGGTCTTGTAGCCGAGCTTCTTCAGTTCGGTGACGACGTTGTTGCCGTCCGCGATCCAGCGCTCGGACGACTTGGTCGGCATCGCGATGCCGACGGTGGAGCCCTTGCCGCCCTTGGTGTCGTCCTTGCTGCCGCCCTCACCGCTCTGCCCGCAGGCGGCGAGTGAGAGCACCAGGGAGAACGCGGTGACGGCGAGTGCGGCTCGGCGAGTTCGCATGGGTACATCAGTCCTTGTCGTCGGTCAGCGGAAAGCGGTTGAGCGGGCCCGGCAGCCGGGAGCCGAGCGGCGACATGCCGCCGTCGGCGCCGTGGCGGCCGAGCAGATCGAGGACGAGCCTGCCGCGCCGTACCCGTTCCCGGGCGCTGCTGAGGGCGGTCTCGCGGAGTTGGGCGCCGAAGGGGTAGATACCCGGGGACTTCGACAGGCCGAACTTGAGGTACAGCGGGGCGCCGCGCCGGATCAGCTCCGCCGCCTCGTACATCCGGACGTAGCCGCCGAGGTCGTCGGGGGCCTCGATGTAGAGGTCCATGGGGGCGCGGCTGACCCGGCGGATCTCGGTGAAGTGCGCGAGCGCGAGGTCCGAGGGGATGTTGACCGAGTCGGCCCCGAGACGCTCGAAGACCGCGTACGCCGCCGGGTTGACGGGCCCGATCAGCGCCGACACCTTGAACGTGGTGTCGGCGGGCAGCACGCCCCGCTCACGCAGCCCGTGAAGGGTCCACAGCACGCCCTCGTCGGCGACGAGCAGGCACTTCACCCCGAGTCCGGTGGCGCGCAGCGCGTCCTCGACACAGCCGGCCAGCGCGTCGTGGCCCCGGGCGCGCAGCCCCGCCCCGCCGGAGTCCGTACGGGTCGAGCCGCCGATGTCCCAGGTGCCGCGCGGCCCGGTGAACAGGCACAGTTCGATGGAGCGTGAGGCGCAGGCGTCGACCATCTCGGTGATCTCGGCGTCGGTGAGCATCCACACGCCACTGCCCTGGCTGACGCGGTGGACGGGCACATCGAGCCGGTCGGACTCCTTGAGGACCTCGGCCAGGCTCTCGGGGCCTTCGACGGAGGGGATCTCGGTCCGCCACAGCCCCCCGTCGGGGAAGGCGTGCGCGGAGGCGTCCGCGGGGCTGAGGGCGGGCGCGGCCAGGCCGAGCGTGGCGAGCGCCTGCTCGCCTGGACGGCGGGGGGCGGGGGCTGATGCTTCGGTCACGGACGAGTCCTTCGGTTCGGTCCTACGCGTCGGTCGTGCGCGTCGGGCGTGTGCGGTGTGCTCGGTGGTACGAGGGGTGGGCACGGGCCGGTGGTGCGGCGGTGCCCCGCGAGTGGTGCCGAACGCCCGGTCATGGCCGCAGCAGCACCTTCCCGGTACCCGGATCGCCCCCGCCGACCAGCGCCACGGCCTCGCCGAAACGCTCCAGCGGGAACTCGTGGGTGATCAGCGGCCCCGGGTCGAGCACCCCGGAGGTGAAGGCCCGTACGGCGAAGGCCCAGGCGGCGGACGGCGCCCCGAAGACGCCGTGCACGGTGAGTTGACCGAGCGTCAGCAGGGCCGGGTCGATCCCGGTCGCGCCGGGCGCGAACATCCCGGTGAGCACCACCCGGCCGCCGCGCCGCGCCAGCAGACAGGCCGCGGCGGCGGTGCTCGGCGCCCCGGCGGTCTCCACGACGAGGTCGTAACGCCCGTGCGCCTCCTTGGCCTCCTCCGGCGTGCCGGAGTCCGCCGCCCCGAACTGCCTTGCGGCAGCCCCGCGTTCGGCCCGGGGATCGATGACCGTCAGCTCGGCGGGGGAGGTGGCGGCCAGCAGCTGGACGGCGAGCAGCCCCAGCGTTCCCGCCCCGACCACGGCGATCCGCTCGCCCGGCTCGGGACGGCAGGTCCGCACCGCCGCCGCCACCACCGCGGCCGGCTCCAGCAGGGCGGCGGCCCGCAGGTTGGCATCGTTGTCAAGGAGGTGCAACAGGCGGGCCGGAACGACGACATGGTCGGCGAACGCGCCCGGCACGGTGAAGCCCGTCTCCTCGTACCCACCGGTGCACAGCGAGGTCTCGCCCGTGCGGCAGCGCGCACAGGTCCCGCAGGCGCGGAACCCCTCGGCGACGGTCCTGCGCCCAGCCAACTCCGGTGCCACACCGGGGCCGACCGCCTCGACGGTTCCCGACCACTCGTGCCCCGGCGTCACCGGGTAGCGCACGTAGGCCGGGTCGCGGTGGCCGTCGTACACCTCCCGGTCGCTCATGCAGATACCGGCCGCCGCCACGCGTACCCGTACCTCGCCGGGTCCTGGTACGGGCACCGGGCCGGTCACCAGGCGGTGGGCACCGGGGCGGTCGACGACGACCGATCTGCCGGTCGCCGCCGGCCCGGCGGACGTGTCTCGGCCCGCCGGGGACCGGTCGTTCATCGGGGCTCCTTCGGGTCGCGCTTCTCCCAGCCCTCGGCCCAGAGGTCGAACCGCGCCTGCTGCTGCGGGAATTCGGCCGCCGCGTCGACGTCGAACTCTACGCCCAGACCCGGCGCGTGCGAGATCTCGAAGCAGCCCGTCTCCGGGTCGACCTGCGGGGCGCCCTTCACGACCTTCTTGATCTCCGCGTCGGCGAAGTCGTTGAAGTGCTCAAGGATCTTGAAGTTCGGGGTGCAGGCGGCCACTTGAAGGCTCGCGGCGGTCAGCACCGAGCCGCCGACGTTGTGCGGCGCGATCAGCGTGTAGTGCGTCTCCGCGGTCGCCGCCAGCTTCCGCGTCTCCAGGATGCCACCGATGTGACCGACGTCCGGCTGGATGATGTCGGCGGCCTGCGACTCGAAGAGCTCCCTGAACTCGATCCGGTCGTGGATGCGTTCACCGGTCGCGATCGGCAGGTCGACCTTCTCGGCGACCTTGCTCAGCGCCTTCAGGTTCTCCGGCGGCACCGGCTCCTCCAGCCAGGCCGGGGCGTACGGCGCCAGTTCGCGCGCCAGCCGTACGGCCGTCGAGGGGCTGAACCGGCCGTGCATCTCCAGCATCAGCTCGGACTCGGGCCCGATCGCGTCCCGTACGGCCTCGATCAGCGCCACGGCCTCGTTGCTCGCCGCCCGGTCCAGCTCGAAGTGGCCGGTGCCGAACGGGTCGATCTTCAGGGCCCGGTAGCCGCGCGCGATCACGGCCTGGGCCGCCTTGTGGTAGGCGTCCGGGGTGCGCTCGGTGGTGTACCAGCCGTTGGCGTACGCCTTGACCCGGTCGGTGACCTTCCCGCCGAGGAGCTGCCACACCGGCACGCCCAGCGCCTTGCCCTTGATGTCCCAGCAGGCCATCTCGACGACCGCGATGCCCGACATCACGATCTCACCGGCGCGTCCGTAGTCGCCGTACTTCATCCGGCGTACGAGATCCTCTACCGCGAAGGGATCCGATCCACGAAGATGGTTGGCCTCGGCCTCACGCAGATAGCCGATGAGGGCGTCCGTCCTGCCGAGCATTCTCGTCTCGCCGACGCCGGTGAGACCTTCGTCGGTATGGACGAGGACGTAGGTGAGGTTACGCCACGGCGTACCGACGACGTGCGTGCTGATTCCCGTGATGCGCAAGACAGGTCCCCAGGGTGTGTTCGGTATTTCGTCACACGTTCGAAATCGTGGCGTGACGGTATTCAGACCCTCCGAGGGGTGTCAATGGGTAGCGCGGCGGTTAGCCTGTGTTCGTCATTCCGGCCGCTGGCCGAAGTACCGAACGAGACGGATGGGTGGTCGGCCATGGGACGGCTCGTTCCCGCGGTGACGCGGGCCCTGGACATTCTCGAACTGTTCCTGGAGGGCGACGGGACGCTCTCCGCGCCCGATGTCATCCGCAAACTCCAACTGCCGCGCACCACCGTGCACGAGCTGATCACCACACTCGCCGCCCGCTCCTACCTGGCACCCGTCCCAGGACAGCCCGGCCGCTACCGGCTCGGCGTGCGCTCCTACCAGCTCGGCAGCCGGTACGCGGAGCAGCTCGACCTCGCGGCCGAGGGGCGGCAGGTCGCCCGCGAGGTCGCCGAGACCTGCGACGAGACCGTCCACGTGGCGATCCTGGAGGAGACCGACGTCATCTACATCGCGAAGGTGGACTCCACGCACGCGGTCCGGATGGTCTCTGCCGCCGGGCGCAGACTGCCCGCGCACTGCACCTCGGTCGGCAAGATGCTGCTCGCCTCGCTCTCCGAGAGCGAGCTGGCGGCCCGTATCGACGGCCACGCGTTCATCGCGATGACCCCGGACAGCATCACCGATCCCGAGGCGCTGCACGCGGAGCTGGCGGGCATCAGGGAGCGGGGTGTCGCCGTCGAACACCGCGAGTCGAACCCGGACGTGAGCTGCGTGGCCGCGCCGGTACGGGACCGGGCGGGCCGGGTCGTCGCGGCCCTGTCCATCTCCGTACCGATGATCCGCTGGAGCGACGAGCGCGAGGAGGAGCTCTCACAGCTCGCGGTGAAGGGCGCGGGCGCGCTCTCCGTACGCCTCGGACACCGGGGCCGGCCCTGACGGCGGAGCACGACAGGTGAGCGCGGGGCGCAGCCGGGCGAGGCGGTGAGGTGGGAGGGCCGGAAGCGGGCGCGGGCGGAGTGCGCGGGAAGTCCCCTATTGTCACAACAATCTGACGTCGGAGGTGCCTGTCACCCTTACGGCGGATATTCTCGCCCCGTGAACACCCCTGATCCCACGGCCCTCAAACTCTCGGTGAACCGGTCGAGTCCGGTGCCGCTCTACTACCAGCTCGCCCAGCAGCTGGAGAGCGCCATCGAGCACGGCAGGCTCTCCCCGGGCAGCCTGCTCGGCAATGAGATCGAGCTGGCCGGACGGCTCGGGCTCTCCCGCCCCACCGTCCGGCACGCCATCCAGACCCTGGTCGACAAGGGTCTGCTGGTCCGCCGCCGGGGCATCGGGACGCAGGTCGTGCACAGCCAGGTCAAGCGCCCGCTGGAGCTGAGCAGCCTCTACGACGACCTGAGGGCGGCCGGCCAGAGCCCCACCACGCGCGTCCTGCGCAACGCGACGGAGCCCGCCTCCGCCGAGGTCGCCGCCGCGCTCGGGGTCGCCGAGGACAGCGAGGTCGTCGTCCTGGAGCGGCTGCGGCTGAGCCACGCCGAGCCGATGGCGTACCTGCGTAACTTCCTGCCTCCGGGGCTGGTACGCCTGGACACCGAGGAGTTGGAGGAGACCGGCCTCTACCGTCTGATGCGGGCCGTCGGGATCACCCTGCACAGCGCCCGGCAGACGGTCGGCGCGCGCAACGCCACCGCGCCGGAGGGTGAGAGCCTGGACGAGGCCGAGGGCGCCGCACTGCTGACGATGCAGCGCACGACGTACGACGACACGGGCCGCGCCGTCGAGTACGGCACCCACATCTACCGGGCCTCGCGGTACGCCTTCGAGTTCCAGCTCCTCGTCCAGTCCTGACCGTCCGGTGGGCCGTATCCGTCCCGGGTGCGGTCCCGCACGGTCGGGGGCGACGGCCCTCCGTCAGCCGGCCGGCAGCGCCGCCACGGCCGCGAGCAGCGTGTCGGCGGCGGCCTGGAGCCCTTCGAGCCGGCCCAGTTCCAGATCCTCGTGCTCGATGTTGACGGCCATGTCCGGGTCGATCCGGCGCAGCGCGGCCAGGAACTCCGTCCAGTACGCGGTGGAGTGGCCCCGTCCGACCGCGACGAACTGCCACGGGGCGTCCGCGGGGAACTCGTTGAGCAGATAGCGCCCGCCGAGACCGATGAGGCCCACCCTGCCCGGCGCCTCCGGAGTGGGCGTACGGAACCGGTCGTCGAGGACCCCGTGCAGCTTGACGTGGTCCTCGTTGATCCGTACGTCCTTGGCCGCCGCGTGGAAGACCCGGTCGCCCAGGTACGCGATGGCGACCAGCGGCTCCATGCCCTGCCAGAAGAGGTGGCTCGGGTCCATCTCGGCGCCGATGTGGGTGGATCCCACCCGCTCGATCAGCCGCATCAGGGTGACGGGGTTGTAGACGAGGTTGTGCGGGTGCATCTCGATGGCCACCCGCACGTCCGCGCGCCGGGCCAGCTCCTCGATCTCCTTCCAGAACGGGACGGCCACCTCGTTCCACTGGTAGTCGAGGACCTCCGTGGCCCCGCTGTGCCACGGCTCCACCGTCCAGGCGGGGGTGAGCCCGCCCGGGTGCGCCTGGGGCTGGCCGGACATGGTGATCACGTGGCGTACGCCCAGCAGCCCGGCCAGCTCGATCGCGGTGCGCAGATCGCGGGCGTGCTTGGTGCCGACCTCCGGGTCGGGGTGCAGGGGGTTGCCGTTGACGTTCAGCGCGGTCAGCTCCACGCCCGCCGCGTCGAGCCGCGCCAGGAACTCCTTACGGGCCCGCTTACTGGCGAGCAGGGCGTCGACGGGGACGTGAGGGGCGGGAAGGAAGCCGCCGGCGTTCAACTCGACGGCGGTCAGACCCAGTTCGCGGACCACTTCAAGGACCTCGTCGAGGGTCCTGTCGTGCAGGCAGGCGGTGTAGGCGCCGAGTTTCATGGGGCGTTCTCCGTATCGGTGGAAGGCTCGAAGAGGGGTTCGCTCGACACTGGATCGATCCAGTAGCGACTATGTGGCGGCCCGCCGCCCGCTGTCAAGAAGTCGCGGCGCGCGGTTCCCGTTCCGGAGCGTCCCGGTCCCGGCTCAGCCGGCCGTACGGGGGCGCGCGGTGCTCGCCCGTACCACCAGGTGCGGGCTGATCACCACGTCCCGGGGCTTGCCGCGTCCGCCGTCCAGCCGCTCCACCGCCGCCTGGACGGCGAGTTCGGCCATGCGCTCGGCGTCCTGGGAGAGCGTGGTGAGGCTGATGTGGGCCAGGCGTGCCAGCGAACTGTCGTCGCAGCCGACGACGGAGACATCGGCCGGCACCCGTACCCCGGCCCGCAGGAAGGCGTCGAGGAGACCGGTGGCGCAGCGGTCGTTGTAGGCGATCACGGCGGTGGGCAGGGTGCCCCCGGCCAGCAGCGTACGGGCCGCTTCGGCGCCGGAGGTCTCGTTGTGGTCGCCGGGGATCACCCGGATCTCCTCGGCCAGCCCGCGCCGCCGCATGGCCTGGCGGTAGCCCCTGCGCCGCTCGACCGCCATCGACGCCCGGCCGCCGTCGATATGGACGATGGCGCGGTGCCCGAGGCCGACGAGGTGGTCGACGGACTGGCGCGCGCCGTCCATCTCCGCGATGTGCACGGAGTCGACGGTCTCCGCCGTGGCGCCACGGCCGATCGTGACCACCGGGATCCGCCGGCCGAGCTCCGACAGCTCCTCAGCGGTGGTCTCGGGGCCGAGCAGGATCAGCGCCTCGCTGCGGTAGGCGATCAGCCGCTCGACGGCCTTGCGTTCGTCGCGGGTGGGGGCCAGGGCGCTCAGTGAGACCTCGTAACCGGTCTCCTCGGCCGACGCGTAGATCCCGTCCACGAGGTCGGCGTGGAAGGCGTTGCGGGTGTCGAGCACGACGCCGAGCAGCCGGCTGCGGCTGCTGCGGAGCAGGCGCGCGGTGGGGTCGAGACGGTAGCCGATCTCGTCCGCGGCCCGCAGCACCTTGTCCCGGGTCCCGGGGCTGGCGCCCGGCTCGCCGCGGAAGACCAGGGAGACCAGCGACCGTGACACTCCCGCCCGCGCCGCCACGTCCCGCATCGTGGCGCGCCTGCCCCGGCCGCCCCCGGTCCGCTCCACGCGGCCTCCCGCCTCTGTCGTCACCCGGCTCTTGACACTGATGGTGACACAACCCCATGGTCGGGATCTGGATCGATCCACCTGCCAAGCAACCCGCTCCGGGGCCGACAGGGCCTGTCGAGGGGTGACGTCACCGTGGCCTTCCCGCACCTCGGTGCACCTCGACGTTATCGTGCCGTTACGTCCGGATGAAGTGTTGTCCTGACAAACCATTGACACCGGGCCCCCGCTGGAGTTTGCTCCAGTCCAGTCAACGGCGACGTTTCCGGCCCTGGCCGAAAACACCGAACGGGCCTCTGTGCCGTATCCCTCCGCCGCGGTCCGGTGGGCTCGTGCCCTCCTCTCCGCCCACTCACTCCGTGAGGTGCAGGACGATGAATCGCACTATCCGTTCCCGACGCTCCCGCAGAACCGTCGCCGCGGCGGCCGTCGGTATGACGGCGGTCCTCCTGGCCGCGGGCTGTTCCAGCGGGTCCGGTGGCAAGAAGGCCCAGGAGGACCAGAACACCGCCACGTCGGGCAAGGCGACCACCGCCCGTATGAAGATCGCCATGGTCACCCACGCACCGCCCGGCGACACCTTCTGGGACATCGTCCGCAAGGGCGCCCAGGCCGCGGCGGCCAAGGACAACGTCGAACTCGTCTACTCCAGCGACGAGAAGGCCGCCGACCAGGCCAACCTGATCCAGAACGCCATCGACCAGAAGGTCGACGGGATCGCGGTCACCGCGGCCAAGCCCGAGGCGATGAAGGAGGTGCTCGCCAAGGCGGAGCGGGCCGGTATCCCCGTCGTCGGCTTCAACGCCGGTCTCGACGACTGGAAGGAGCTCGGGCTCCGGTCGTACTTCGGGCAGGACGAGCGCGTCGCGGGCGAGGCGTTCGGCAACCGCCTCAACGAGGTGGGCGCCAAGCATGACATCTGTGTCATCCAGGACCAGGGGCATGTCGCCCTGGAGGCCCGCTGCGCGGGTGTGAAGAAGACGTTCAAGGGCAAGACCGAGACCCTCTACGTCAACGGAAAGGACATGCCGTCGGTGAAGTCGACCATCGAGGCCAAGCTCCAGCAGGACAGGTCGATCGACTACGTCGTCACCCTCGGCGCCCCGTTCGCGCTCACCGCGGTCCAGTCCGCGAAGGACGCCGGCGGCAAGGCGAAGGTGGCCACGTTCGACCTGAACAAGGAACTGGTCGGCGCACTCAAGGACGGTGACGTGGCCTTCGCGGTCGACCAACAGCCCTATCTCCAGGGCTATCTGGCGGTCGACGGCCTCTGGCTGTACAAGAACAACGGCAACTTCAGCGGAGGCGGCGCCGAACCGGTCCTGACCGGACCCGCGTTCGTGGACGAGACGAACATCGACAGGATCGCGGAGTTCGCCGAGAAGGGAACCCGGTGATGAGTGTGGAGTCCGCGGTGGGCCCGGCGGCGGATCCGGCCCCGGCGGCGACGCCGGGACCGCCCCCACCGCCGGGCGGTGGGCAGGACGGCCGCACGGCCCGGCGCTCGCCGGTGCACCGGCTGCTGGGCCGGCCCGAGATCGGCGCGCTGATCGGCGCCGTCGTCGTCTACGTCTTCTTCTTCTCCGTCGCGCCGACCTTCCGGCAGTTCGACTCGCTGAACACCGTGCTCTACCAGGCGTCGACCATCGGGATCATGGCGCTGGCCGTGGCGCTGCTGATGATCGGCGGGGAGTTCGACCTGTCGGCCGGTGTCGCCGTGGTCACCTCCGCGCTCACCGCCTCCATGTTCGCCTTCCAGCTCTCCATGAACGTCTGGGTCGGCGTGGTCTTCGCGCTGGTGGTCTCCCTCGCCGTCGGGGCGTTCAACGGATTCCTGCTCGTCAGGACCGGTCTGCCCAGCTTCCTGGTCACCCTCGGTACGTTCCTGATGCTCCAGGGCGCCAACCTCGCGGTCACCAAGCTGATCACCGGCAATGTCGCCACCGACTCCATCCGCGACATGGACGGCTTCGACCAGGCGCGCAAGGTCTTCTCCTCCGAGATAGCCGTCGGCGGGACCGATGTCCGGATCACCGTGGTGTGGTGGGTGGTCTTCGGTGTTCTGGCCACCTGGGTGCTGCTGCGGACCAAGTACGGCAACTGGATCTTCGCGGTCGGCGGCAATCAGGACAGCGCGCGCGCCGTCGGTGTCCCGGTGACCTTCACCAAGATCACCCTCTTCATGATCGTCGGTTTCGCGGCCTGGTTCGTCGGTATGCACCAGCTCTTCGCGTTCAACACCGTCCAGTCGGGCGAGGGCATCGGCAACGAACTCCTCTACATCGCCGCCGCGGTGATCGGCGGCTGCGTACTGACCGGCGGTTACGGCTCGGCCTTCGGCCCGATGGTCGGCGCGTTCATGTTCGGCATGGTCACCCAGGGCATCGTCTACGCCAACTGGAACCCCGACTGGTTCACCTTCTTCCTCGGCGCGATGCTGCTCGTCGCCGTCCTCCTCAATCTGTGGGTACGCAAGCAGGCGACCCGGAGGTGAACCCCATGGCAACCACCACGACAGCCCAGGGCGAGAGCACCGGCCGCGGCGGCGACGAGCCGATCGTCGAACTGCGCGGTGTCGGCAAGAGTTACGGGAACGTCCGCGCCCTGCACGGCGTCGACCTGACCGTCAGGCCCGGCCGGGTGACCTGCGTACTCGGCGACAACGGCGCCGGCAAGTCCACCCTGATCAAGGTCATATCAGGGCTCCACCAGCACACCGAGGGTGAATTCCGCATCGACGGCGAGCCGGTCCGGCTGACCACCCCGCGTGAGGCCCTGGGCCACGGCATCGCCACCGTCTACCAGGACCTCGCCACCGTACCGATGATGCCGGTGTGGCGGAACTTCTTCCTCGGCTCCGAGCTGACCCGGGGCCGCTGGCCGGCCAGGATGCTCGACATCCCGAGGATGAAGAGCGTCACCGACCGGGAGCTGCGCAACATGGGCATCGTGCTCGACGATCTCGACCAGCCCGTCGGCTCGCTCTCCGGCGGCCAGCGGCAGTCCGTGGCCATCGCCCGCGCCGTCCACTTCGGCGCCCGGGTGCTGATCCTGGACGAGCCGACCGCCGCGCTCGGCGTCAAGCAGTCCGGGGTCGTACTCAAATACATCGCCGCCGCCCGGGAACGCGGTCTGGGCGTCATCTTCATCACCCACAACCCGCACCACGCCTACATGGTCGGCGACCACTTCACGGTGCTGCGGCTCGGCACCCTCGAACTCAGCTCCGCGCGCAGCGAGGTCAGCCTGGAGGCACTCACCAACCACATGGCGGGCGGCGCCGAACTCGCCGCGCTCAAGCACGAGTTGGCGCAGGTGTCCGGGGTGGACGTGGAAGGGCTGCCGGAAGCCGCCGGAGCGGATGACGGCACGCGGTGACACGACGGACCGCACGCGGGACGCCCGGGGCGGCCTAGGCTGTGCACCGACGGGTGGCGGCTCGGCAGGCCGAGCGGCCCGGCCACCCGGCACCGAACGCCCGTCTCGTCCCGTCCTGTCCTGGAGCACAGCACCACATGGCCCGACGCCCCGCACGCACCCGTCGCCCCGGCCGATCCGTCCCGCCCGCGGGGGCGGGGCCACGCGTCACCGACGCCTCGCCCTGCCCCTGCGGAGCCGGCGCCGCGTACGGCGCGTGCTGCGGGCGGTTCCACACCGGATCAGGGACGCGGCCCCCCGCCGCGGCGCCCACCGCCGAGCTGCTGATGCGCTCCCGCTACAGCGCCTTCGCCGTACTCGACGCGTCGTACCTGCTCAGGACCTGGGACCCCGCCACCCGCCCGGCCCGCCTCGACCTCGACCCCGCCACGCGCTGGCAGGGGCTGGAGATCCTGGCGACCACCGACGGCAGCGCCTTCCACACCACCGGCACGGTCACCTTCCGCGCCCGCTTCACCGACGCGGGCGGGCCGGGCGAGCTGCGTGAGTGCAGCCGGTTCGCGCGGCACGACGGCGCCTGGGTCTATGTGGACGGCACCTTCTAGGGCCGCGCCGTCGAGAGCGTGGAGCCGGCGGGGACGGCCGCCCGGCCGGACAGGTCCTGTGCCAGGTCCTCGGCCAGCAGCCGCTTCGCGATCGCGTCGACCGCGCGCCGCAGCTCGGTGCCGCTGGGGCGGCCCCGGTCTGCGTCGAGCTGTTCGTTGAGCCAGTGGGCCCACGCGGTATTGATCACGGCGGCCTCCCGGGCGCCCGCCTCCGTGTGGGCGAGCATGTTCCCGGTCCGGCTCAGATAGCCCTCCTCGACCATCCGGTCGAAGACCGGGAACACCACCTCGGGCGGCAGCCGGTGGCGCTCCGCGATCAGCCCCAGACCGGCGTGGCCGACCATGCGGGTGAACAGCTCGACCTGCATCACGGCCCACGCCCCCGCGATGTCCAGCCGGGTGTCCGCGGAGAGCATGATCCGCCGCGCGGTGTCCCGCCGCGTGGAGCGCAGGATCTTCGCGACGGACAGCTCCAGCAGCCGCTCCGAGTCACCGGAGCTGACGGGCGAGCCGAACCCCTCACCCATGTCGGTGGAGGCCGCCCGCGCCGAGTCCCGTAGCTTCACCTGCTTGAGGAAGAGCGCCACGACGAAGCCGAGGAGCGCCACCGGCACCGTCCACAGGAACACCGTCTGCAACGCGTCCGTGTACGCCCTCACGATCGGCCCGGCCTGCGCGGACGGCAGTGCGTGCAGCCCCTCCGGGCTCCCCGCCGCCTTCGCGACGGCCGCGGGGTCCGCCCCGGGGCCCGCCGCCCGTACCGCCCCGGCGATGCCCGTCCGGAGGTTCGGTCCGAGGGCGTTGGCGTAGATCGTGCCGAAGACCGCCGCGCCGAAGGCGCTGCCGAGCGTACGGAAGAAGGTCACCCCGGACGTGGCCGTGCCGAGGTCCGCGTACTCGACGGTGTTCTGCACCGCGATCGTCAGCACCTGCATGACCAGCCCGATCCCCAGGCCGAGCACCAGCATCGCCCCCGACTCCCGCCACACCCCCGAGTCGGGCCCCATCCGCGACAGGAGGTAGAGCCCCGCGGCCATCACCAGCGAGCCGACGATCGGGAAGATCCGGTACGCGCCCGTCCTGCTGACCACGTTGCCGCTGAGGACCGAGGCGATCAGCAGGCCGAAGACCATCGGCAGCGTACGGACGCCCGAGATGATCGCCGAGTCGCCGTCCACGTACTGGAGATACGTCGGCAGGAAGGTCATCGCCCCGAGCATCGCGAAGCCCACGATGAAGCTCAGGACCGAGCAGACCGTGAAGACCGGGTTGCGGAACAGCCGCATCGGCAGCATCGGTTCGGCCGCGCGCGTCTCCACCAGGCAGAACAGCGCGAGCGCGACGACACCGCCGACGAACAGCCCGAGGATCACCGGGGAGCCCCAGCCGTACTGGTTGCCGCCCCAACTCGTCGCCAGGATCAGGGAGCCGGCCCCGATCGCCACCAGCGCGATGCCCGGGTAGTCGATGACGGGGCGGGAGACGGCCTTGACGGACGGGATGGTCCGGGCCGCCGCGACGACCACGCCGATCGCGATCGGCACATTGATGTAGAAGGCCCAGCGCCAGGTCAGGTTGTCCGTGAACACCCCGCCGAGCAGCGGGCCGATGACCGTCGACACCCCGAAGACCGCGCCGATCGCCCCCTGGTACTTGCCGCGTTCGCGCAGCGGGATGACGTCCGCGATCAGCGCCATCGCGGTGACCATCAGCCCGCCGGCGCCGATGCCCTGGAGAGCGCGCCAGGAGATCAGCAGCGTCATGTCGGTGGCGAGACCGCAGAGGAACGAACCGGTGATGAAGACGATCGCGGAGATCTGGAAGACCAGCTTCCGGCCGAAGAGATCACCGAACTTGCCGACCAGGACCGTGGAGACCGTCTCGGCGAGCAGATACGAGGTGACCACCCAGGACATGTGGGCGGCGCCGCCCAGGTCCGAGACGATCGTCGGCAGGGCCGTGCCGACGATCGTCTGGTCGAGCGCCGCGAGCAGCACACCGAGCATGATCGTGGCGAAGACGATGTTCCGCTGCCGCCCGTCGAGCACGGGCGGCGTGGGGGCGGACCCCCGCGCCTGCTTCGTCGCCGGAGGTCCGGTCTCGCTGGCTGAGGTCACCCCTGCACGGTCACACCGCTGCCGTACGGACGCATGCGGGGTAGGCCAGACCGGTGAGAACCCCGGCCCCGGCCGCGACGGCGGCTCACCGCCCCGCCAGCACCTCCGACAGGTCGTACCGCACCGGCTCCTCCAACTGCGCGTACGTACAGCTCGCGGGGGTACGGTCCGGGCGCCACCGGCGGAACCGCGTGGTGTGCCGGAACCGGTCGCCCTCCATGTGGTCGTACGCCACCTCGCACACCCGCTCGGGCCGCAGGGGGAGCCACGACAGGTCCTTCGTCCCGGACCAGCGGCTCGGCCCGCCGGGCAGCCGGGCGCTCTCGTGCGCGGACTCCTCCGTCCACGCCGCCCACGGATGGCCGTCGGCGCTCTCCATGCGCAGCGGCGCCAGCTCCGCCGCCAGCTCGGCGCGGCGCCGCATGGGGAACGCGGCGCAGACCCCGACGTGCTGGAGCGCGCCCGCGGCGTCGTACAGGCCGAGGAGCAGCGAACCGACCACAGGACCGCTCTTGTGCTCCCGGTAGCCGGCCACGACGGCGTCCGCGGTCCGCTCGTGCTTGATCTTGTACATGGACCGGGTGTCGGGGCGGTACGGCAGGTCGAGGGGCTTGGCCACCACCCCGTCCAGACCGGCCCCCTCGTACCGATCGAACCACTCACGCGCCACGTCGATCTCGGTGGTGGCGGGCGCGAGATGGAGGGGCGGACGCGCGGGGGAGAGCACCGCCTCCAGCGCCTCCCTGCGGCGTGCCTGGTCCAGGTCGAGCAGCGAGGCGTCGCCGAGCGCCAGCAGATCGAAGGCGACGAAGCTCGCCGGGGTGCGCTCGGCGAGCAGGTCCACCCGGGACTTGGCCGGATGGATCCGCTCCGTGAGCTGTTCGAAGTCGAGCCGGTCGCCGTGCACGATCACGATCTCGCCGTCGACGACACACCGCTCGGGCAGCTCGGCGAGCAGGGCCGTGACCAGCTCGGGGAAGTAGCGGGCGAGCGATTTCCCGGTCCTGCTGCCGATGACGAGGTCGGCGCCGTCGCGGTGCACGATCGCCCGGAAGCCGTCCCATTTGGCCTCGTACTGCATACCGGGCGGGATACGGGCCACGGACTTGGCGAGCATCGGTTTGACGGGTGGCATCACCGGCAGGTCCATGGAGCGATTGTCGGCCAGAACCTCCCGGGGCGCCCGACATGTCCGTGTGGCGCCGCCCGGGATGTCCCGGGCGGCACCACACGGCACGTTCCGTGTGGCGCCGCCCGGCGTGTTCCGCGTGGGGCCCTCCCGTGATGCGCTCCACGCGCCCCCGTCCTACCGTGGCTCCATGGGCGCGGTGGTGGAGCTGGAGGCGGACGGCAGGACCGTACGGCTGTCCAGCCCCGACAAGGTGTACTTCCCGGAGCGCGGCTTCACCAAGCTGGACGTGGCGCGCTACTTCCTGGCCGTGGCGCCCGGGATCACCCGCGCGCTGCGCGACCGCCCGACCACCCTGCAACGCTTCCCCGAGGGGGTCGACGGTGAGTCCTTCTTCCAGAAGCGGGCCCCGAAGAACCTCCCCGACTGGATCCCCACCGCACGCATCGAGTTCCCCAGCGGGCGCTCGGCCGACGAGATCTGTCCGACGGAGCCGGCCGCCGTCCTCTGGGCGGCGAACCTCGGCTGTCTCACCTTCCACCCCTGGCCGGTACGGCGGGACGCCACCGACCACCCCGACGAGCTGCGCATCGACCTCGATCCGCAGCCGGGCACCGACTTCAAGGACGCGGTCGGAGCCGCCCACGAACTCCACGCGTTCCTGTCCGAGCAGGGGCTGCACGGCTGGCCCAAGACCTCCGGCGGCCGGGGCCTGCACGTCTTCGTGCCGATCGAGCCGCGCTGGACGTTCACCGAGGTACGGCGGTGTGCCATCGCCGTCGGCCATGAACTGGAGCGGCGGATGCCGGGCCGGGTGACCACCGCGTGGTGGAAGGAGGAGCGCGGCGAGCGGATCTTCGTCGACTACAACCAGACCGCGCGCGACCGCACCATCGCCTCCGCCTACTCCGTACGCCCGCGGCCGCACGCCCCGGTCTCCGCGCCGCTGCGCTGGGCGGAGCTGGACGACGTGGCGCCGGACGACTTCGACCTGGCGACGATGCCGGTGCGCTACGCCGAAGTGGGCGATGTGCACGCGGAGATGGCGGACCGGCCGCACCGCCTGGACGGGCTGCTGGAGCTGGCCGACCGGTACGAACGGGACCACGGGCTGGGGGACATGCCGTACCCGCCGGACTATCCGAAGATGCCGGGGGAGCCGAAGCGGGTCCAGCCGAGCCGCGCCAGGCACGAGGAGACGTAGTACCCGGACACAGAGGTGTGTCCCCTCTCCGCCGAGAGGGGACACACCGTCAGCGGGCCGCGATCGCGGTCGTCACTCCTTCGCGGTCACAGCTCCTTGATGCGGATGTCGCGGTACGAGATGACGTCCGTCGTGCCGTGGACCTGGAGCCCGACATGACCGGTGGCGTACCGCCGGCCGTCCGTGCCCGGGTCACCCGCGCGTTCCGGGTAGAAGGTCTGCCCGCCCACGTTGTCGAACTCGTTGATCAGCACACCGTTGCGCAGGATCGTGTAGTGCTGGCCCTCCACCCGGATCTCGTAGTCGTTCCAGGTGCCCTTCGGGGTGACGCCCGCGCCGCCCAGCCCCACACGGTCGAAGCCGTAGACCGAGCCGGTCTTGTACAGGTCGCCGTCCGGGCGGTCGAGGATCTGGATCTCGTGCCCGTAGTTGATGGCGACCCACTCGGGCCGGGACTCCTCCGGGTGGTTGTGGACGTTCGGGAAGCGGACGAAGACACCGCCGTTGGCGTTGCCGTTGCCCGGGGCGTCGTCGCGGAACTGCAGCTTCAGCGAGAAGTCGCCGTAGGTGCGCTGCGGGAACCACAGCATGCCCATGCCCTCGACGGTGGTGCTGCTGGTGATGGCACCGTCGCCGCTCAGCGCGAACTTGCCGCCGCCGACCTGCTCCCACTTGGCCAGGGAGCCGGCCGTTCCGTCGAAGAGAGCGCGGTAGCCCTCGGTCTGCCCGGGGGTGCCGATCTTCGACTGCTTGGCGGCCTTGGTGATCTTCTTGAACTCGCGGTCGTCGATGACGTTGTCGGACAGCAGCTTGTCGAGCACGCTGTCGACGTGCTTGAGGAAGAGGGCCTGCGAGGTCCACTCCTTCTCGTCCTCGATCAGCTCGTTGACCGTGCACCGGTTACGGGTCAGCCGGTTCGGCACGCCCGAGTCGACCGTGCCCACGATGACCGTCAACCGCTCGTCGAACTCCGGGCAGTTGGGCGCCGGGACGCCGCCGCTCTGCGCGACGGTGAAGGAGAGCTGTTTGGCCTGCGCGGTGTTGCCCGCCTTGTCGGTCGCCCGGTAGGAGAGCGCGTGGTAGCCGACGCGGTCGACGACGACGGGCGTGGTGTACGCGAGGTAGGGGCCACTGTCGAGCGAGTACTCGATCCGGTCCACCCCCGACTCGGCGTCGGTCGCCGTGACCGTCACCTTCGCGCTGGTGATGTAGGCGCCGTTGGAGTTCTTGTCGCCCGTCACCACCGCTCCGGTCACCGGCGGGGTGGTGTCCTTGACCGGCGGTGCCACCACCGAGAACGACACCGACTTGGCCGCCGCCGCGTTGCCCGCCTTGTCGGTGGCGCGGTAGCGGACCGTGTGCGTACCGACCTGGTGCACCATCACCGGGGCGGTGTACGGCTGCCAGGCGCCGTCCGCCCCGAGCGCGTACTCGATGGTGTTGACGCCGGAACCGGTGTCGGAGGCGGTGACGGTGACCGTGGCCATCGACAGGTAGTTGCCCGCCCCGTCCCGGTCCCCGCTCACGGTCGCCGAGGTCTCCGGCGCGGTGGTGTCGTCGGTCGGCGGGGCGACCACGGTGAACGCGACGGACTTCTCCTCGGCCGCGTTGCCCGCCTTGTCGGTGGCGCGGTATCTGAGGGTGTGTTCGCCGACCTGGTCGACCACCACCGGGGTGGTGTACGGCTGCCACGGCCCGTCCGCGCCGACCGCGTACTCGGTGGTCGCCACTCCGGACCCGTCGTCGGTCGCCTTCACGGACACCGTCGCGGAACCGACGTACGCGCCGTCGGCGTTCTGCTGGCCCTCGACCTTGGCCGAGGTGGTGGGAGCGGTGGTGTCGTCACCGCCTCCTCCCTCGGTCACGGTGAGCACGCCGGTCATCGTGAGGTGCCCCGGGATGACGCAGTGGAAGCGGTACTTGCCCGGGGTCAGGTTGACCTCGGTGGTGTGCTTGCCGCCTTTGGCGTCCCCCGGGTTGGCCAGGATGTCCAGCGTCACGTCGTTGTTGTACTCGGGATCGAACGTGTCGAAGGTGAGGGTGTGCGGCATCCCGGTGGTGTTGCCGGTGGCCGTGCTGTTCTCGAAGACGATCGTGGTCGGCCCGGCCACCGCGGTGGTCGGGAAGCTCAGGTACTTGTCGATGGGGTCGCCCGCGGTCCAGGTCAGTACCTGGGCCGCCGCCGTACTCGCACCGGCGCGCCCCTCGTCGCCGGGGCCGGCGGGCCGCCCGTACGCGGCCGTGGAGGTCAGTCCCAGCACCATCAGGAACGCGCCCACCAGGGCCGTCCACAGGCGTGGCGACCGGTGTGCCCACAGGCGGCGCCCCGGTCGGTGTCTCAACTCGCGTCTCACTGCGCCGCCTTCCGTGCGAGGTCACCGGCGGCCGGGGTCGGCTCGCCGCCCTTGTAGGTCACGCGCCACAGCGCGGACTGGGAGTCCGAGGTGAAGAAGCCGCGCCCGTAGTCCAGGACGTACAGCGAGCCGTCCGGGGCGAACTTCCAGTCCATCAGGTTGCGGATGCCGCCCTGACCGACCGGGATGATCTTCTTCAGGGACTCGGCGTGCACCGGCAGCCCGCCCTTGCCCCCGGTCTTCGGATCGGTCACCACCGCGTGACGCGGGCTGTCCGCCGCGTCGTAGAAGTCACCGACGAACCACTTGCCGTCCCAGTACTCCGGCCACTTCGCGGCGCTCGTGCTCTGCGCGTCGTACCGGTACACCGGGCCGTTCATGGTCGCCTGGCCGCCGCCCTTGAGCCACGGCAGGAGGAAGGTGGACTCGCTCGCCTTGTAGCTGGGGACGCCGTTCGCGTCGCGCGGGAAGTCCGGGGCACCACCCTGCGGCGAGTACCAGATGGTGTTGCCGGTGATGGGCGGCAGGTTCACCAGGCCGTCGTTGTTGGGGGACTCGTTCTTCGGGGCGGCGCAGTTGTACCACCCCAGCGGCTTGGACGGATCGGGCAGATTGCGGTCCCGGTAGGGCTGGTTGTTGCCCATGCAGAACGGCCAGCCGTGGTTGCCCGCCTTGGTGATCATGGAGAAGGTGTCGTACTTCGCCGGACCCCAGGTGGTGCTCGGCGCGCCGGCGTCAGGACCGACCCAGCCCGCGTACAGGGTGTCGGTCTTCCGGTCGACGGAGATCCGGGACGGGTTGCGCACGCCCATCACGTAGATCTCGCCGCGGGTCTTGCCGCCGCCCTCGGCCTGCTCCTTGCCGGTGAAGAGGTTCCCCTCCGGCAGGGTGTACGTGCCGTCAGCCTCCGGGTGGACGCGCAGGATCTTGCCGTTGAGGTTGTTGGTGTTGCCCGCGGTACGGCGCGCGTCCGCGAAGGAGACGCCCTTGTACGAGGGCTGCGGGTTGTTGCCGGAGTAACCGTCGCTGAAGCCGGAGGAGTTGTTGTCGCCGGTCGCGATGTAGAGGTTCCCCTTCGAGTCCCAGGCCATCCCGCCGCCGGAGTGGCAGCAACTGTGCACCTGCACCGGCCACTTCAGCAGGACCTTCTCGGAGGCGAGGTCCAGCTTGGCCGTCGCGCGGTCCAGGGTGAAGCGCGAGACGCGCCGCTCGGCGATCTGCGTGTCACGGTTGAGCTGCGCGTGCGGTGTGTAGTGCAGGTACACCCAGCCGTTGGTCTCGAAGGCGGGGTCCAGCTCGATCCCGAGCAGCCCCTCCTCGACCTTGACCAGCTCGTCGCCGCCGCCCTTGTTGCCGAAGACGCTGAGGGAGCCCGCGAGCGTCACCTTCTTGGTCTTCGGGTCGTAGACGTGGATCTGCCCCTGGCCCTTGCCGATGTCCGGGTTGTTCCAGTCGGTCACCACCGGGGCCGCGTTGTCACCGCCGCCGCGCCCGATGTACAGCACGCGCCCGTCGGGTGCGACGACCATGCCGTGCGGCTCGCCGATCTGGTCCTGCTGACCGGCCTGGTTGGGCTGGGTGACGCGCTCCGCCGTGTAGTTGGAGTCGATCGTCGCCTTGCAGTCGGCGCGTGAGATCCGCGTCGTCCAGTTGAGGGCGCCCCGCAGGTGGTCGCGGAAGTCCGTCTCCGCGTACGAGTCGGCCGTACCGCCCATGCCGGTGTAGAAGGACCGGCCGCCGGCGTAGTCACGGCACCAGGAGATCGGGTGGTCGGCGCCGTTGGCCCCGGTCGCCGGCTTGTAGCTGGCCTCCCTGACCCGGGCGACCGTGTGCACCTTGCCGGTGGGGTTCGCCGACCAGTTGAACCACTTGTCGGGCCGCTTCCACTCCAGCGGAAGGTTCTTGGTGGCGGGATTCAGCCGGTCACCGATCTCGACCGTCGCACGCTGGACGGTGCTCGGGGCACCCGTCGGCCGGGCCCCGATCAGCCCCGTGAACCAGTCCGAGTACGGCTCGGTACGGGCCGCCTCGTGGATCCCGAGGAAGCCGCCGCCCGCGTTCATGAACGCTTCGAGGCCCGCCTCCTGCGCGGGGTCGAGCACATCGCCGCCGCCCGTGAGGAAGACGACCGCGTTGTACTTGCCGAGCTTGGTGGCGTTGGTGAAGACGGAGGGGTCGTCCGTGGCCACGGTCTTGAACCGTTCGGCCGCGGGACCCGACAGGCCGATCGACTCGATGGCCTCGATACCGGCGTTGACGACCGGTGACTCCTCGGTGGCCGAGGCGTGGAAGACGAGCACCCTCACGTTCTCGCCGCCGGGCGGCGACGGAAGGGACAACGTTGTCGGCGCCGGTTCGGGATACGGCCTGGCGGTCGCGGTGTTGGAGCCGAGCAGCGACGCCGCCAGGGCGCCTGCCGCCAGGGCCGCGGCCACGCCACGTCTTGATCTCCTGGACCTCTTCGGACTCGTGGCTCTCGGGAATCTCGACCGGTGATGCGGTGCAGGCTGCATGTGTTCACCCACCCCTCTCTGGTCACAGTCTTGGGACACGGTCGTGCGGGCATGTCGTGCGGGCACAGCAACAGCGCCTGAAACTAGACCTCTTTCGTCGGCGCGCCAATAGGTACGACCGCAATCCCACCAACTTTGTCCTGAGTGTGGATAAACAAAGTTCCCTGGACTACCGTGTGGCCGTCCCCGGGGCCTCATGCGCCCCGCAAACGTCCGTACGGCACTGGGGAGTTCACGATGGCCATGGACCGAAGGAGCTTCAACCGGCGCCTGCTCGCGGGAGGCGCGGTCGCCGCGACCGGGGCGACCTCCCTGTCGGTCGCCGCCGCGTCGGCCCCCGCCGCGACGGCGGCGGACACCCCGCCCAGAACCGCTCCGGCGGGCGGCCAGGTGCGCCGTATCAGCCTGTACGCCGAGAATCTGCCCAACGGCCAGATGGGGTACGGCTTCGAGAAGGGCAAGGCCACCATCCCGGGGCCGCTGATCGAGCTGAACGAGGGCGACACCCTCCACATCGACTTCGAGAACAACTGCGATGTCGACGTCAGTCTCCACCCGCACGGCGTGGACTACGACATCGCCAACGACGGCACCCGGATGAGCCGCAGCCATGTCGAGCCCGGCGGTACCCGTACGTACACCTGGCGCACCCACGCCCCCGGCAACCGCAAGGACGGCACCTGGCAGCCGGGCAGCGCGGGCTACTGGCACTACCACGACCACGTCGTGGGCACGGACCACGGCACGGGCGGCATCCGCAAGGGGCTGTACGGTCCCGTCGTGGTCCGCAGGAAGGGTGACATCCTGCCGGACAAGCAGTTCACCATCGTCTTCAACGACATGACGATCAACAACAAGCCTGGTGCCCAGAGCCCCAACTTCGAGGCCACGGTCGGCGATCGCGTCGAGGTCATCATGATCACGCACGGCGAGTTCTACCACACGTTCCATATGCACGGGCACCGCTGGGCGGACAACAGGACGGGCCTGCTCACCGGCCCCGACGACCCCAGCCGGGTGATCGACAACAAGATCACGGGCCCGGCGGACTCCTTCGGCTTCCAGGTCATCGCGGGCGAACGCGGGGGCGCGGGCGCCTGGATGTACCACTGCCATGTCCAGAGCCACTCCGACATGGGCATGGCCGGCCTGCTGCTGGTCGCCAAGCCGGACGGCACGATCCCCGGGTACGAGCCGCACCACCCGGCGGCCTCCGGCGACGCGAAGGCGGACCACGCGGGCCACTGACACCCGCCCGCAGGGCACGGCGCGCGCCACCCGTCCAGGAGGCGGGGACGTCCCCGCAGGGGGAGACTCGGAAGGAGAGCACGGGACCTCACGAAGGAGCGCGCGCCATGCTCACGTCCCCCTATGTCAACGGCTCCCCGGTCTGGGCCGACCTCGGCACCCCGGACATCGACGGCGCGGCCGCCTTCTACCGAGGGCTCTTCGGCTGGGAATTCCGGCCCGCGGGGCCCGGTACGGGCGGCTACGGCATGTTCCAGCTCGGTGACCGGACCGCGGCGGGCGGCATGCCCATGACGGCCGAGCAGGGCCCGCCGTCCTGGTCGCTGTACTTCCGTACGTCCGACGCCGACGCCACCGCCAAGTCCGTACAGGACAACGGCGGTTCCGTCGTCGCCGGGCCCATGGACGTCATGGACATCGGCAGGATGGCCGTCCTCGCCGACCCGGGCGGCGCCGCCTTCTCGATCTGGCAGCCCGGCACCAACCATGGCCTGGATGTCGTCAACGAGCCGGGCAGCCTCTGCTGGGCCGAGCTGTACACCGCCGACGAGCCCACCGCGTACGCCTTCTACCAGGCCGTCTTCGGCTGGGAGTCCTCCGGTATGCCGCTGCCCGACGGGAGCGGCACGTACCGCATGGTCCATCCGGCAGGGCAGGGCCCGGACGGCATGTTCGGCGGGTTCGTGACGCTCGGCTCGGATCCCAGCGAATCGGGCGGCGCGCCGCACTGGCAACTGTACTTCGCGGTCACCGAATGCGACGCTACGGTGACGGCGGGCCGGGAGCTCGGCGCCACGGTGCGGATGGCACCGACCGACATCGAGGGCGTCGGACGGTTCGCCAAGCTGGCCGACCCCGCCGGGGCGCGGTTCGCGATCCTCCAGGGCGTGGCCCGGGACGCCTGATCAACAGAGCCCGTCCGCTGGGTCGTTGAGGGTTCGTCCATCATTCGTTTATCGCGGACGGGCAACCTGTGCGGCATGCCGATCAACATCATCACCAGCACCACCCCGACCGATGAACTCTCCTGGCAGGAGAGCGCGTTGTGCGCCCAGACGGGGCCCGAGTTCTTCTTCCCCGCCCCCGGCTCCTCCACCCGTGAGGCCAAACGGCTGTGCGGCGCCTGCGAGGGGCGGGTGGCCTGCCTCCAGTACGCCCTCAACCACGACGAGCGGTTCGGGGTCTGGGGCGGGCTCTCCGAGAAGGAGCGGCAGAATCTGCGGCGCCGGAGCGGCTGACCGCGTCCGGCGCGCTCGGGCGCCGCACGCCGCCCCTCCGGCACCGGCCGGTCGCACCGTGCTGACCGGTCACACCGCGTCGATGCGGAACGCCTCTCCGTACACCTGCCAGCGCAGCGGCAGCCGCAGGTCCATGTTGCCGTCGCCCAGGAAGACCCGCTGTGCGGTGTCGATGCGGGAGGAGTCCCGCTGCGCAGTGACGGGCTTCGTCCTGATCACGGCCTTGCTCGCGTCGAGGAAGGTGCCGAGGTACGCCTTCTCGTCGCCGCCCTCGGCCGCTGTCTTCGCCTTCTTCATGGCCGCCTGCCGGATGCCGTAGAAGCCGTGCGCGTCGAGCCCCGGGC
This sequence comes from Streptomyces sp. NPDC059092, assembly GCF_042756365.1. NCBI lineage: Bacteria > Bacillati > Actinomycetota > Actinomycetes > Kitasatosporales > Streptomycetaceae > Streptomyces > Streptomyces sp. NPDC059092. Next base: position 82,741 of record NZ_JBHZEJ010000017.1, on the reverse strand, counting down.
CGTGCAGGACCATCGCGTCGTAGTAGATGAACTGACCGAGCGTGCCGAGGCCGTCCATCTTGGCCAGCCGGACGGCCGGGTCGAAGTACAGCGTGTCCCGGGTCCGGTCCTGCGCGACGCGGAAGTCCTCGGACTTCGCGGCCTCGGCCCAGGCGTCCCGGAAGCCGGGGTCCAGGCCCTCGTGCGAGTCGGTGCCGTCCACCGCGCGCAGCGCCGGGAGGTAGGGCGCGAGCGGATTGTCCGGGTGGGACTTCGTGTACGACTCCACGAGTTGCCGCATGTCGTTGGTGCCGGAGCAGAAGCCGATGATCCCGGCCGTGTAGCCGTTGCCGTCCCCGAGGTCCTCGATGGCGCCGTACTGGCCGCGCCAGTCGAGCGTGGAGTTCTCCGCGCTGGCCACGAGGCGTGCGGCGATCTCCTTCTGCGCGGGAGCCGCGAGTCCTGGCGGCAGCTTCTCGATGTGCTCCTCCCGCTTCTCCCGCTCCTCCGTGTCGCCCGAGAGAAGCGGGTTGGGGGCGCCGCTCTGTCCGGGGAACTCCGGTGGATGGTCGGCGAGCACCCCCGAGTCGCCGTCGCCGCCGCCGAAGAGGACGACGGCGGCGACCAGGACGGGGGCGCCTATGAGGAAGAGGCGCGTAACAGGCTTCATCCGGCACAGCGTACGGCGCACGGGCGCGCGGTCCGAACCGTACGCCCCCTTACGTGCCGCGCGCCCCCTCGTCCGCCCGCGTGCTCGCTTCCGTCCGCGCTGTCAGCCTGCGGCGCGCGCTGCCATCCGGGCCTTGCGGGTGGCGAGCTTCTCGTCGAACTTGCTCGCCTCGGCGTCCAAACCGCCCATGTACAGGCCCAGTTCCTCCTGGGCCTTGAGGCCCTCGGAGCCGAGACCGCTTATGTCCATGACCTTCAGGTAGCGCAGCACGGGCTGGAGCACGTCGTCGTGGTGGATGCGCATGTTGTAGATCTCGCCGATGGCCATCTGCGCGGCGGCGCGCTCGAAGCCGGGCATGCCGTGTCCGGGCATCCGGAACTGCGTGACCACGTCGCGGACGGACATCATCGTCAGGTCCGGGGCGATCTCGAAGGCGGCGCCCAGCAGGTTCCGGTAGAAGACCATGTGCAGGTTCTCGTCGGTGGCGATGCGCGCCAGCATCCGGTCACAGACCGGATCGCCCGACTGGTGGCCGGTGTTGCGGTGCGAGACGCGGGTCGCCAGTTCCTGGAAGGCGACGTACGCGACGGAGTGCAGCATCGAGTGGCGGTTGTCGGACTCGAAGCCCTCCGCCATGTGCGCCATCCGGAACTGCTCCAGCTTGTCCGGGTCGACGGCGCGCGAGGCGAGCAGGTAGTCGCGCATCACGATGCCGTGCCGGCCCTCCTCCGCGGTCCAGCGGTGCACCCAGGTGCCCCAGGCGCCGTCGCGGCCGAAGAGGCTGGCGATCTCGTGGTGGTAGCTGGGGAGATTGTCCTCGGTCAGCAGATTGACCACGAGCGCGATCTTGCCGATGTCGGTGACCTTCGACTGCGCCGGCTCCCAGGCCTCGCCGTTCTCGAAGATGCCGGGGAAGTTGCGGCCGTCGGACCAGGGCACGTACTCGTGCGGCATCCAGTCCTTGGCGACTTTGAGATGGCGGTTGAGTTCCTTCTCCACCACCTCTTCCAGCGCGTACAGCAGTCGGGCGTCGGTCCACGCGTCCGAACTGCCGAGGTGGGGAGAGGTGATCGACACGGGTGCTCCAGGGGGACGGGAGTTTTACCTACGGGTTCGTAGGTTACGACACCGTAGGTTAAGGCCCGAGTAAGGGAGAGGCCAAGCCCGCTCCCTGGATCACCTCACGATCGCCTCGGATCGCACACCGGTCACGGGCCTGTCACCTGGAGTGAACCCCCAGGTCAGCAGTGGTTGCCCGACGGTACGCGGGTGCGGCGTAGCGGCTCGCGCTCCTCAGGCGTACAACTCCCGCAGCCGCACCGAGAGACAGGTCACGCACCCTTCGAGCTTCTCGAACTCACTGATGTCGACCGGCACCGGCTCATGGCCGAGGTCCGAGAGCAGTGCGGCGGTCCGCGGCGCGCTCGCCGAGATCAGCAGCTTCCCGCCGCCGAGCAGCACGACGTGCCCGCCCGACTCCTCCGGTACGGAGAGCCGCCGGGGGAAGAGCGACCAGGCGTCCAGCAGCGGTTCGAAGCCGATGACGGTGGAGTCGGGCAGCGCCGTCACCGCGGACTTGAGATGCAGCACCTTGGTGACGGGTACGGCCACCACCCGCGCCCCGAGCGGTTCGAAGGCCGCGCGGAGCTGCCGTACCCCCGCCGCGTTCGTCCGGCCGCCCTGCCCGACGTAGACCGTGTCGCCCGTCTTCAGGACGTCGCCGCCGTCGAGGGTGCCGGGCTCCCGGATCCGGTTGACCGAGCAGCCGAGCCGGACCAGCTCCGCCTCCACGGCGGCGGTCTCGGGGCGGCGCGAGAGGGCGCCGGGCCGGGAGATCAGCGCGACGTTGCGGAACATGACGACGGTGTCCTCCACGAACACCCCGTCCGGGCAGTCGTCGGCCGGATCCACCTCGACCGTCTCCCAGCCGTGCGCGCGCAGTGTCGCGCCGTACCGTTCCCACTGCTCGACCGCGAGCGCGGTGTCGACCGGGGTCCGTCTCAGATGGGTGACCAGCCCCTCGGCGAGGCGCGGGCCAGGGCGTCGGATCAGGGCTTTCCTGCTGGGCACGATCGTTTCTCCACATCGTCCGGGGCGGGTGGCCGGCCGGGGCGGTACGAGGCCGGCCACCCGCCCATCATCACCCGTGCCCGGCCGCCCGCACCTCCTCCGCGTCGGTGTCCCGCAGCGCGCCGTCGAGCAGCAGCCAGCGGGTGATGCCGATCGACTCCAGGAACGGCACGTCGTGGCTCGCCACGATCAGCGCGCCCTGGTACGACTCCAGCGCCGCGGTGAGCCGGCGGACGGACGCCATGTCCAGGTTGTTCGTCGGCTCGTCGAGCAGCAGCAGCCGCGGCGCCGGTTCCGCGAGCAGCAGCGCGGCGAGCGAGGCCCGGAACCGCTCACCGCCCGAGAGGGTCCCGGCCGACCGGTCGGCCCGCGCGCCCTTGAAGAGGAAGCGCGCCAGCCGGGACCTGATCTGGTTGTTGGTCGCCTCGGGCGCGAGACGGGCGACGTTCTGCGCCACGGTGAGCGTGTCGTCCAGCACATCGAGCCGCTGCGGCAGAAAGCGCAGTGGCACATGGGTCAGCGCCTCGCCGGACTCCGGCGCCAACTCCCCGGCGACGGTGCGCAGCAGGGTCGTCTTGCCCGCTCCGTTCCGGCCGACCAGCGCGATCCGCTCGGGGCCGTGGATCGCGTACTCGCCGCTGACCTCGGCCCCGTACCGCAGCCGCAGGTCGCGCAGGGTCAGCACGCCGCGCCCGGGATGGACGACGGTGTGCGGCAGTTCGATACCGACCTCGTCGTCGTCCCGTACCGCGTCCACCGCCTCGTCCAGCCGCTCCTTCGCGTCGGCGAGCCGCTCGGCGTGCAGGATGCGATGCTTGCCCGCGGATTCCTGGGCCGCCCGCTTGCGCCCGTTCATGACGATCCTCGGTTCACGCTTGGTGTCGGACATCTTCTGTCCGAATCGCTTACGCCGGGCCAACTTCACTTGTGCCTCGGCGAGTTCGCGCTTCTGGCGCTGCACGTCGGCCTCCGCGACCCGCACCGTACGGGCCGCCGCCTCCTGTTCCTGGGCGAGTGCCTCCTCGTAGGCGGAGAAGCCGCCGCCGTACCAGCGGACCTCGCCGTCGCGCAGATCGGCGATCTGGTCGACGCGCTCCAGCAGTTCGCGGTCGTGGCTGACCACGACCAGGACACCGGACCAGGAGTCGACGGCGTCGTACAGCCGCCGCCGGGCGTGCAGATCGAGGTTGTTGGTCGGCTCGTCCAGCAGCAGGACGGCGGGCCGGGCGAGCAGCAGCGCGGCCAGGCCGAGCAGGACGCACTCGCCGCCCGACATCTCACCGACCGTCCGGTCGAGACCGAGCCGGCCGAGGCCGAGGTGGCCGAGGGTGGCGTGGGCCCGTTCCTCCACGTCCCAGTCGTCACCGACGGCGGTGAAGTGCTCCTCGCTCGCGTCGCCCGCCTCGATGGCGTGCAGCGCGGCGCGGGTCGCGGCGATACCGAGGGCTTCGTCCACCCGCAGAGCGGTGTCGAGCGCCACGGTCTGGGGGAGGAAGCCGACCTCGCCGGCGATCCCGACCCGGCCGGCGGCCGGGGTGAGGTCACCCGAGATCAGCTTCAACAGGGTTGATTTACCGGACCCGTTGAGGCCGATGAGCCCGGTCCTGCCGGGCCCGATCGCGAGCTGGAAGCCGTCGAACACCTCCGTCCCGTCGGGCCAGGCGAACGAGAGGGCGGTGCAGGTGATGTGGGCGGGGGCAGCGGACATACGCGTCTCCGGTTGCTGCGAAGGTTCAGGGGTCAGGGCAACGGATGGAGACACCGCGAGAAGGAGGGAAGTCCAGGTCGAGGGGACGGCTCGGCAGCCGAGGTCACACACGGGGCGGACAGCCGGAAGGAAAGCACGGCTGTGCGGCACGGTGTCTCAGGACCTCAGATGCGCAACGGTCCACTCCGATCGACGACAACAGGACCGCGGGACACGCTACGGAGCCGGCCGGCGCCGGTCAAAGGAATTGAAGGAATCAAAGGTCGAAGGAGCGCGAGGGAGGAGCCGGTGGAGCGGGCAGGGCAGGACGCTTCCGGGCAGGACGGTGCCGGGCGTGGCGCGGGCGCCGTCAGCGCGCGTCGCGCAGCAGTTCGGTCAGATCGTGGTCCAGGTCGAGATAGAGATGCTCACGGCCGGCCGGGACCAGGCCCTGCGAGCGCTCCAGGAAACGGCGCAGCTCCGAGGTGCGCAGATGGACCATCGCGGTCCCCTCGGGCGCGTGGAACTCCAGGACCGTGCGGCCGTAGCCGAAGGGCCGCACCCGCACGTCGCCGACGCCCACCGCCTCGGTCATCCCCGTGGCCAGCAGCTCACGGGAGAACTCCCAGGTGACTTCGGTGCCTTCGAGCGTCGCCGGGGGCGGGAACTCCATCCGTACGGCGAACGGATCGGCCCGGTCGTAACAGAGCGTCGCGGGGACGGTCTCCATCCGGGGAGTGGGCGAGACCAGCCGGGCCTGCACGGCCTGTTCGATGACGGGCGACATGTCCTGCTCCCCTTCGTCGGATCCGGACTGCGCCGGGCTCATCCGTACGGGTCCGGCACCGACGTCGCACCGCTTCGTACGGGAGAGGGACCGGGTGCGGCCCTCTCCTACAGGGAAAGACGGCGGAGCCGCTCAATACGTGCTCCGAATCGGGAGTGAGCTGTGTCACCGTACGGTGATCTGCGTCACACTCCCCGGTGAGTGGCGGCCGGGTGCCCCGACCTGAGGACGGCGCGCCGCCACCCGGACCCCACCCGGCGCGCGCCGCTCGCCCGGGGCGCCGTGCCGCGAACTCCGGCCCTACGCCTGCTCCTCACGGTAGGGGGCCAGCTCGGGCGCGGTCTTCGTCGCCGTGAACTCGGTGATCCGGTACGTGCAGACGTCGCCGGTCACGAACGGGTCGGCCGCCACCAGCCGTTCGACCGCGGCCCGGTCGTCCCCGACCGCCAGGATCACCCCGCCGTCGCGCGGGACCTTGCGGCCGGAGGCGATGAAGACACCCGTCGCGTACGACGCGTCCAGCCAGGAGACATGCGCGCCGAGGAGCGATTCGACGCGTTCGACGGGGGCGGTGTAGGTCAATTCCAGTACGAACATGATCGTCAGGTTAGCCAGGGTGACCGCCACGTAGGCTGTCGCCACCATGGAAACGATCAGGACACCCGCCGACGAGGCCGAGGCGCGCGCCGTCCAGGACGCACTGCGCGGGCGCGTCGTGCTCGGCGAAGCCGGCCCGCCGCCCGGTACGGGTCTGGTGACCGGCGTGGACGTGGCCTACGACGACGAGCGGGACATCGTCGCCGCCGCGGCCGTCGTCCTCGACGCGGCCACTCTCGCCGTGGTCGACGAGGCCACCGCGGTCGGCCGCGTCGCCTTCCCGTACGTTCCCGGCCTGCTCGCCTTCCGCGAGATCCCGACCGTGCTGGCCGCCCTCGACGCGCTCACGGCGGGGCCGGGGCTGATCGTCTGCGACGGTTACGGCCGGGCCCACCCGCGCCGCTTCGGGCTCGCCTCCCACCTCGGTGTGGTCACCGGGCATCCGGTGATCGGCGTGGCGAAGAACCCGTTCACCTTCTCGTACGCGCCGCCCGGCGCCCGGCGCGGCGACTCCTCGCCGCTCCTCGCCGACGACGGGGAGGAGGTCGGCCGCGCGCTGCGCACCCGGGAGGGCGTGAAGCCGGTGTTCGTCTCGGTCGGCCACCGCGTCGATCTCGCCACCGCCTGCGCGCACACCCTGCGGCTGGCCCCCGACTACCGCCTCCCTGAGACCACCCGGCGGGCCGACGCGCTCTGCCGCGAGGCCCTGCGCGAGGCGGTCGCGCGGGGCGCCGGCGGAGGCACGGCGGACCCGGAGATCTGAGTACGCGTACGGATGCGGCCGCCCGGTCCTGACCGACAGGATCTGATCATGACAAACAGCCGAGCCGCGCTCAGTACGGCCCACACCCACGCTCCCGCCCGAACCTCCGCCCCTTCCCCGGCCCGCGAGCGCGGCAGGTCGGCCGTGCTGCTGGTGGCCGTGGTCGTCGGGGTGATCTGGCTCGGCTCGATGATCTACACCATCGCCGACTGGGCGACCGGCCTGTAGCTCCATGGACCACGTGGCCGAGGCCCGTGCGTCGCGCCGCCCCGGCTTGGCCGAACACCCGGTCCACGGCATAGGCTCGGTACAGGGCTAAGCGCTTGCTCTGCCCCGTTCCGCGCAAAGCCCTGCGCGGAACGGAACGTGTTCTCGGCGCCACCGGGTGTGTCAACGGTGGTGCCCCACCGCTGGGGGCCAGATGACAGGGACAACGGACGGTCCGCTGACCGGCGTACGCGTGGTCGAGCTGGCCGGGATCGGGCCAGGCCCCTTCGCCGCGATGACGCTCGCCGACCTCGGGGCCGACGTCGTACGGATCGACCGCCCGGGCGGCGCCGGGCTCGGTATCGACCCGGCGTACGACCTCACCAACCGCAACAAGCGGTCCGTGCTGATCGACCTCAAGGCCCCGGACGGCGCGGCCCGTGTCCTCGATCTGGTCGAGCGCGCCGACATCCTGATCGAGGGGTACCGCCCCGGCGTCGCCGAGCGCCTGGGCGTCGGCCCGAAGGACTGCCTCGACCGCAACCCCCGGCTGGTGTACGGCCGGATGACCGGCTGGGGCCAGGAGGGACCGCTCGCCGACCGGGCGGGGCACGACATCGGCTACATCGCCGTCACCGGCGCACTCTCCATGATCGGCAAGGCCGAGGAGCCACCCGCGCTCCCCGCGAACCTGCTCGGGGACTACGCGGGCGGCGCGCTCTACCTGGTCATCGGCGTGCTCGCGGCGCTCCAGCACGCCCGTACCCCGGACGGTGCGGGTCAGGTCGTGGACGCCGCGATCGTGGACGGCACCGCCCATCTCACCACCATGATCCACGCCATGATGGGCGCGGGCGGCTGGCAGGACCGGCGCGGCGCCAATCTGCTGGACGGCGGCAGCCCCTTCTACGGCTCGTACGAGACCTCCGACGGCGCGTACATGGCGGTCGGCGCGCTGGAGAAGCGCTTCTACAACGAGTTCGTCGAACTGCTCGGGCTGACCGGCGAGGTCCCCGACCGCAGGGACTTCGCCCGCTGGGACGAGCTGCGGGCCGCCGTGGCCGCCCGGTTCAAGACACGGACCCGCCGCGAGTGGACCGCCGTCTTCGCCGGCTCCGACGCCTGCGTCGCCCCCGTACTCTCGCTGCGCGAGGCGCCCGACCACCCCCACCTCGCGGCCCGTGGCACCTTCACCGACCACGCGGGGATCCGTCAGCCCGCACCGGCGCCCCGCTTCTCCGCCACCCCGGGTTCGGTACGCCGCCCGCCCGCGCGGCCGGGGGCGGACGCCGCCGAGGTCGCCCGCGACTGGGACCTGCCAGAACGGCCCGACCTGCCCGACCTGCCGGAAGGGCACGGCCCGGCCTGATCCGGCCCGGCCAGCAGGAGGGGCCCCCGCCCCTCGAACTCTCCGCAACGGAAGGCAGCCGCCGTGAGCACCGAAGCGTTCGTCTACGAAGCGATCCGCACCCCGCGCGGTCGCGGCAAGGCCGACGGGGCCCTGCACGGCACCAAGCCCATCGACCTCGTCGTCGGCCTCATCCACGAGCTGCGCCGCCGGCTGCCCGGACTCGACCCGGCCGCCGTCGACGACATCGTGCTCGGCGTGGTGAGCCCGCTCGGCGACCAGGGCTCGGACATCGCCCGTATCGCGGCCCTCGCCGCCGGACTGCCCGACACGGTCGCCGGGGTCCAGGAGAACCGCTTCTGCGCGTCCGGCCTCGAAGCCGTCAACCTGGCCGCCGCCAAGATCCGCTCCGGCTGGGAGGACCTGGTCCTCGCGGGGGGCGTCGAGTCGATGTCCCGCGTGCCGATGGGCTCCGACGGCGGCGCCTGGGCGATGGACCCCATGACCAACTACGCCACCGGCTTCGTGCCCCAGGGCATCGGCGCCGACCTGATCGCCACCCTCGGCGGCTACAGCAGGCGCGACGTCGACGAGTTCGCGGCGCTCTCCCAGGAGCGGGCCGCCGCGGCCTGGAAGGAAGGCCGCTTCGCCCGCTCCGTCGTCCCCGTACGCGACCGCAACGGGCTCACCGTCCTCGACCGCGACGAGCACCCGCGCCCCGGCACCACCGTCGACTCGCTCGCCGCGCTGAAGCCGTCCTTCGCGGGCATCGGCGAGCAGGGCGGCTTCGACGCCGTCGCCCTGCAGAAGTACCACTGGGTCGAGCGGATCGACCACGTCCACCACGCGGGCAACTCGTCGGGCATCGTGGACGGCGCGGCCCTCGTCGCCATCGGCTCACGGGAGACGGGGGAGCGGTACGGGCTCACCCCGCGCGCCCGGATCGTCTCCGCGGCGGTCTCCGGATCCGAACCGACCATCATGCTGACCGGACCGGCCCCCGCCACCCGCAAGGCCCTCGCCAAGGCCGGGCTGACCATCGACGACATCGACCTGGTGGAGATCAACGAGGCATTCGCCGCCGTCGTCCTGCGCTTCGTCGACGAGATGGGGCTCTCCCTGGACAAGGTCAACGTCAACGGCGGCGCCATCGCGCTCGGCCATCCCCTCGGCGCCACCGGCGCGATGATCCTCTCCACCCTCGTCGACGAACTGGAGCGCAGGGACCAGCGATTCGGCCTCGCCACGCTGTGCGTCGGCGGGGGCATGGGGGTCGCCACCGTCATCGAGCGTCTCTGACCGTCTCTGACCGGCCGTCGTCCCTTCTCTCCCGCTACGGAGCAGCAGCATGAGCGAGCCCACCGCCCCGCCGCACGCCACGCCCACCGCCACGCCCGCGCCGGGCGCCATTCGCTGGGAGCGGGACGCGACGGGCGTCGTCACTCTCGTCCTGGACGACCCCGACCAGTCCGCGAACACCATGAACCAGGCGCTCAGGGACGCTGTCACGGCCGTCGCCGACCGTGCGGAGGCGGAGCGGGACACCATCCGCGGCATCATCGTCACCTCCGCCAAGAAGACGTTCTTCGCGGGCGGTGACCTCAAGGACATGATCAAGCTCGGCCCCGGCGACGCCCAGCGGGTCTTCGACAGCGGCATGGCCGTCAAACACGCCCTGCGCCGGATCGAGACCCTCGGTAAACCGGTCGTCGCCGCCATCAACGGCGCGGCGCTGGGCGGCGGTTACGAGATCGCCCTCGCCTGTCACCACCGTATCGCCCTCGACGCCCCCGGCTCCCGGATCGGGCTGCCCGAGGTCACCCTCGGACTGCTGCCGGCGAGCGGCGGGGTCACCCGTACCGTACGGCTGATGGGCCTCGCGGACGCCCTGCTCAAGGTGCTCCTCCAAGGCACCCGGTACTCCCCCCGGCGGGCGCTGGAGGCCGGCCTGGTCCACGAGGTCGCCGCCACCACCGAGGAGATGCTGGCCCGGGCGCACGCCTTCATCGACGCGCACCCCGAATCCCACCAGCCCTGGGACCTCACCGGCTACCGGATTCCCGGCGGTACGCCGTCCACCCCCCGCCTCGCCGCCCAACTGCCCGCCTACCCGGCGAACTTGAAGAAGCAGCTGGCCGGCGCCCCCTACCCGGCGCCGCGCGACATCCTCGCGGCCGCCGTCGAGGGCGCGCAGGTCGACTTCGAGACCGCGCAGACGATCGAGGCGCGCCACTTCACCGAACTGGTCACCGGACAGACCGCCAAGAACATGATCCAGGCGTTCTTCTTCGACCTCCAGGCCGTCAACTCCGGGGCGAGCAGGCCCCAGGGCGTCGCGCCGCGCGAGGTCCGCAAGGTCGCCGTGGTCGGCGCCGGGATGATGGGCGCGGGCATCGCCTACTCCTGCGCGCGAGCGGGCCTCGACGTCGTCCTCAAGGACGTCTCCGAGGAAGCCGCCGCCCGGGGCAAGGCGCACGCGGAGAAGCTGCTCGCCAAGGAGCTCGCCCGGGGCCGTACGACCGAGGCGGACCGCGACGCGCTGCTCGCCCGGATCACCCCCACCGCCGACCTGGCGGAACTGGCCGGCTGCGACGCCGTGATCGAGGCGGTGTTCGAGGACACGGTGCTCAAGCACCAGGTGTTCCAGGAGATCCAGGGGATCGTCGAGCCCGACGCGCTGCTCGCCTCCAACACCTCCACCCTGCCCGTCACCGTGCTCGCCGAGGGCGTGTCGCGCCCGGCCGACTTCATCGGACTGCACTTCTTCTCACCGGCCGACAAGATGCCGCTGGTCGAGATCGTCCGAGGGGAGCGGACCGGGGACGAGGCGCTGGCCCGCGCCTTCGACCTGGTGCGCCGCATCAAGAAGACCCCGATCGTCGTCAACGACGGGCGCGGCTTCTTCACCTCCCGGGTCATCGGGCACTTCCTCGACGAAGGCGTCGCGATGATCGGCGAGGGGCTGGAGCCCACCTCCGTCGAACAGGCCGCCGCGCAGGCGGGCTACCCGGCCAAGGTGCTCGCCCTGATGGACGAGTTGACGCTCACGCTGGGCCGCCGGATCCGCCAGGAGACCAGGCGCGCGGTCGAGGAGGCCGGAGGCCGCTGGACCGGACATCCCGCGGACGAGGTCGTCGACCGGATGGTGGACGAGTTCGGGCGCCCGGGACGCGCGGGCGGCGCGGGCTTCTACGAGTACGGCGAGGACGGCGAGCGTCTGCGCCTCTGGCCGGGGCTGCGGGAGCACTTCGGCACCGGCGACACCGACGTCCCACTGCGCGACATGGGGGAGCGGATGCTCTTCGCCGAGGCGCTGGAGTCCGTCCGCTGCCTGGACGAGAACGTCCTGACCTCGGTCGCCGACGCCAACATCGGCTCCATCCTGGGCATCGGCTTCCCCGGCTGGACGGGCGGCGTGCTCCAGTACATCAACGGGTACGAGGGTGGCCTGCCCGGCTTCGTGGCGCGCGCCCGCGAACTGGCGGAACTGTACGGCGAGCGGTTCGCGCCGCCGGCGGCGCTGGTAGCGAAGGCGGCGGAGGGCGAGACGTTCAGCGACACGTGAGAGACCTTCGGCGACACGTGAAGGGGAGAGCGGGCCGGGCCGTGAAAGGCCCGGCCCTCACGCCTCGGCGGTCGTCAGATAGGCGATGACCATGTCGCCCAGCATGGTGCGGTAGTGCTCGCGCCGGTCCGGGGCGGTGAGGTCACGCCCGAAGAGGGTGCCGAAGGTGTGCCGGTTGGCGACCCGGAAGAAGCAGAACGAACTGATCATCGCGTGCAGGTCGAGGGCGTCGACCTCGGCGGTGAAGACCCCCTGCGCCCTGCCCTCCTCCAGAATGCGGCGGATGACCTCGATGGCGGGGGAGTTGAGCGAGCCGAGCGTGGCCGCGGACTTGATGTGCTCGGCCTCGTGGATGTTCTCGATGCTGACCAGCCGGATGAAGTCCGGATGCGCCTCGTGGTGGTCGAAGGTGACCTCGGATAGCCGCCTGATCGCGGACTCCGGGTCGAGATGCTCGACGTCGATGCCCTGCTCGATGGTGCGGATCACCCCGTACGCCCGCTCCAGGACGGTGGTGAAGAGCCGTTCCTTGCTGCCGAAGTAGTAGTAGATCATCCGCTTGGTGGTGTGGATGTGCGCGGCGATCTCGTCCACCCGGGCGCCCGCGAAGCCGACCCGGGCGAACTCCCGCGTCGCCGCGTCGAGGATTTCCTCGCGGGTCCGTGCCGCGTCCCGGGTCCGTGTGACGGGCGGGGTCGGCGGGGGGACAGCGGTTGCCATACGGCTCCTCGGGGCGTCGGGCCGCGTCGGGCACGGTACGTCCCAGTCTATCGAGACGCCCTTGCACCGCCCGGCCGCGCCGCTTCCGCCGTACACCGCCCGGCCGCGCCGCCCCGCCCGGCCGCGCCGCCCCCGCTGCCCCCGCTGTCTCCCGCGCCGGGCCTACGTGGCGGGCGCCCCGGCGAGGTCGGTGAGATCGGCGAGCATCCTCTCCGTATGCGGCTCTCGTCCCGTGAAGAGCCGGAAGGCGTCGGCTGCCTGGAAGACGGCCATGGCGCCGCCGTCCAGCGTCGGGCAGCCGATCTCCCGGGCCAGCCGCAGCAGTTCGGTGTCGAGCGGCCGGTAGACGACCTCCGCCACCCACAGCCCGGGTCGGAGCAGCCCGGCGGGCAGCGGCAGCCCCGGGTGTCCGGCCATGCCGGTGGGCGTGGCGTGGACGAGACCGTCGGCGTCGGCGAGGCGCGCGGCGAGCCACGGCGTCGCGACGGCGCTCGCCCGCCCGGCGCCGAAGCGGTGGTTCAACGCGACGGCGAGCGCGGTGGCCCGGACCGGGTCGGTGTCCGCCAGGGCGAGCCGGTCCACGCCGAGGGTGAGCAGTGCGTGGGCGACGGCGGCGCCGGCCCCGCCGGCCCCGAGCTGGACGACCCGCCGGGTGGCGACGCCCGGCAGGCCCCGGGCGAAGGACCGGGCGAAGCCGGTGACGTCCGTGTTGTGACCGGTCGCCCGGCCGTCCCGGAGGACGACGGTGTTGACCGCGCCGAGCGCCGCCGCCGCCGGATCCACCTCGTCCAGGTGCTCGATCACCAACTGCTTGCAGGGATGGGTGATGTTGAGCCCGTCGAAGCCCAGCGAACGGGCCGCCCGCACCAGTTCGCCGACCTCTTCGGGGCGCACCCCCAACACGTCGATGTCGAGGGTGCGGTAGAGCAGGCGCAGCCCGTGCCGGTCCGCCTCCCGCTCGTGCAGCGCGGGGCTGAGCGACGGGCCGATGCCCGCCCCGATCAGACCGGTGAGGTACGAGGTCCCGGTCATCGGGCGGCCTCCGCCAGCCGGGCCAGGTGCGCGAGGCCCAGCGCGTAGCCGTGCGCCCCGGCCCCGCAGATCACGGTGTCGGCGACGGCGGAGACGTACGAGTGGTGGCGGAACGCCTCGCGCCGGTGGATGTTGGACGGGTGCACCTCCACGACCGGGAGGTCCACGGCGGCGAGCGCGTCGCGCAGCGCCACCGAGGTGTGGCTGTAGCCGGCCGGGTTGATCACGATGCCGCGGTGAGCGGTGCGCGCCTCCTGCACGGCGTCGATCAGCACACCCTCGTGGTTGCTCTGCCGGAAGTCGACGCGCAGGCCGTGTCCGGCCGCGGTGGTGCGGCACAGCGCCTCGATGTCGGCGAGCGTGTCCGTGCCGTACACCGCCGGCTCCCGCAGGCCGAGCAGATTGAGATGGGGGCCGTTGAGGACGAGTGCGGAGTTCTCCGGAGTCCGGTCGGACGAATGCGGCATCGTGATCTTTCTTCCGGTGGGGGGCGGGGTGAGGAGGTCAGGCGGATACCGACGTGGTGGCCTGGGCGCGCTCCGGGGCTGTCCCCGGTCGGGCGCCGAGCTCCGTCGTCGGCACCTTGAACGTCTCCCGGCCGGTCAGGACGGCGAGCGAGCTGAGGGCGCAGAACGCGGCCGTGAAGATCGCGACACCGACCCAGTCGTCCCCGTCGGGGCCCGCGATCCGCGCCGCGAAGCTGACGGCGAACCCGGCGACGGCGAAGCCGATCTGCGTACCGATCGCCATGCCCGAGAGCCGTACCCGGGTGGCGAACATCTCCCCGTACAGGGAGGGCCAGATGCCGTTGGCCGCGCTGTAGACCACACCGAAGAACGCGATGCCGGCGAGGAGCACCAGCGGGTAGGAGCCGGTGGAGATCGCCCACAGATAGACGAAGACCATCACGCCGGAGCCGAGCGAACCGATGAGGAAGACGGGCTTGCGGCCGATCCGGTCCGAGAGCTTCGCCCAGAGCGGGATGGCGAGCAGGGCCACCGCGTTGGCGGCGACACCGACCCAGAGCATGGCCGTCCTGTCCATGCCCACGGCGTCGCCGGTGGCGTACGACAGCGCCCAGACGGTGAAGATGGTGGAGACGGTCGCGATGGTGGCCGCGGCGACGACGCGCAGCACATCGGCCCAGTGGTGGCGAAAGAGATGGACCAGCGGCAGTTCGTCCGGCGTCCGGCCCGCGGACTCACGCTGGAAGACGGGGGTCTCCTCCAGGTTGCGCCGGATGAGATAGCCGGCCACCGCGACGAAGGCGCTCAGCAGGAACGGGATCCGCCATCCCCACGTGTAGAGCTGGTCGTCGGGGAGCGCGGCGACCGGGATGAAGATCAGGGTGGCGAGGATCTGGCCGGCCTGCGTCCCGTTCAGCGTGAAGCTGGAGTAGTACCCGCGCCGGTGCTCCGGCGCGTGTTCCAGCGTCATCGAACTGGCGCCGGCCTGCTCGCCCGCGGCCGAGATCCCCTGGAGCATGCGCATCAGGACCAGCAGGACGGGCGCCGCCGCCCCGATCTGGTCGTACGTGGGCAGACACCCGATGAGGAACGTGGAGACGCCCATCAGGATCAGTGTCAGGACCATCACCCGGCGCCGGCCCAGCCGGTCGCCGATGTGCCCGAGGAACAGCGCGCCGAGCGGCCGGGTCGCGTACGCCACGCCGAAGGTGCCGAGTGAGATCAGCGTCGCGGTCGCGGGATGGTCGGGGTTGAAGAAGACCCTGGGGAAGATCAGGGCCGCGGCGCTGCCGTAGATGAAGAAGTCGTAGTACTCCAGCGCGCTGCCGATCCAGGCGGCCACGGCGGCCTTGCGGGGCTTGCCCTGCGGTGTCGGGGACGGTGCCGGGGCGTCGGGCGGGTGAGCGGACACGCGTACTCCTCTGGGGGAGGGGATCCGGGCGGGGACGGAGCCGAAGGCGGGGATGACGGAGGGGAGGGGGACGGAGGCGGGGATGACGGCGGGTCGGACCGGTCCGGGGCGCTAATTAACGTACTGGATAGTTAATTACGTTGGGGAGGATCCTGGGACCGGTGCCCGAAGCTGTCAAGACATCGCGCGGAAACCCTCCCTGTCGCCGCAGCCACCCCACCTCCTCCGGAACGCGCTCACCCCCCGGACGGGTGAGTCCGGGGGGTGAGCGCGGTGGGGCCGGAGAGGCCGGTGGGAGGGGAAAGGGCTCAGCCGATGGAGCCGCGCCCGATGACCTGCGCGTACCAGCGCGCGCTGTCCTTGACCGTACGGCGCTGGGTCGCGAAGTCGACATGGACGATGCCGAACCGCTTGCTGTAGCCGTAGGCCCATTCGAAGTTGTCCAGCAGCGACCAGAGGAAGTAGCCGCCCACCGGCGCGCCGTCCGTGATCGCCCGGTGGACGGCGCTGAGGTGGGAGTGGAGGTAGGCCACGCGCTCGGGGTCGTGGACCGCGCCGGACGGGTCCGCGTAGTCGTCGTACGCCGCGCCGTTCTCGGTCACCATCAGCGGGGTGCCGGGCAGTTCGTCACGGAGCCGGGTGAGCAGTTCGTACAGCCCGTCGGCGTCGACCGGCCAGTCCATGGCGGTACGTGGCCCGGGAGCCGGTGCGAAGCGGACGTGGTCCTCGGCGCCCGGCCACGGCGAGGGGGTCTCCGAGGAGCCCGCGGCGACGACGGTGGGGGAGTAGTAGTTGATCCCGAGCGAGTCGATGGGCGCGGAGATGGTCTCCAGGTCGCCGTCCTGGACGAACGACCAGTCCGTCAGCCCGGCCGTGTCGGTGACCAGGTCCTGCGGCAGCCGCCCGTGGAAGACCGGGTCGAGGAAGATCCGGTTCCCCACGGCGTCGATCCTGCGCACCGCGTCGAGGTCCGCCGGCGTGTCGGTGAGCGGGCGCAGCGCGTGCAGGTTGAGCGTGAGCGAGATCTCGGCCTTGCGCGGCAGCGTGTCGCGCAGCGCCCGGACGCCCAGTCCGTGGGCCAGGTTCAGGTGGTGGGCGGCGCGCAGCGCGGCGACCGGATCCGTACGCCCGGGGGCGTGCACCCCGGAGGCGTAGCCGAGGAAGGCCGCGCACCACGGCTCGTTGAGCGTGGTCCAGGTGGCCACCCGGTCGCCGAGGGCCTCACCGACGAGGCGCGCGTACTCCGCGAACCGCCCCGCCGTGTCCCGCTGCGGCCAGCCGCCCGCGTCTTCCAACTCCTGCGGCAGATCCCAGTGGTAGAGCGTGGCGACGGGCCTGATGTCCGCCGCCAGCAGTGCGTCGGTCAGCCGCCGGTAGAAGTCGAGGCCGCGCTGGACGGCGGGGCCGCGCCCGGTGGGCTGGACGCGCGACCAGGACACCGAGAAGCGGTAGTCGGTGACGCCCAGTTCCTTGAGGAGCGCGACGTCCTCGTCCATCCGGTGGTAGTGGTCGGCGGCGATGTCACCGGTGTCGCCGTTACGGACCCGGCCGGGCGTCCGGCTGAAGGTGTCCCAGATGGACGGGGTGCGGCCGTCCTCGGTGGCGGCGCCCTCGATCTGGTACGCGGCGGTGGCCGTGCCCCATCGGAAGCCGGTGGGGAAGCGGGCCTCCACGGCGGTCTGAGGGCGAGCGTCGACAGCGGTCATGAAGAAGGGCTCCCGTGAGTGAGCGACGGAACGGTGGGGGTACGGGTGGAGCGGTGGGGGGATGCGGGTGACGCGGGGCGGGGCTCAGCCCTTGACGGCGCCCTGCATGATGCCGCCGACGATCTGCCGGCCCAGCAGGCCGAAGACCAGCAGCACCGGCAGGGTGCCGAGCAGGGTGCCCGCCATGATCACGGACTGGTCGTGCACATAGCCGCCGCCGAGCTGGCGCAACGCCACCTGGACGGTCGGGTTCTGCGAGGAGAGCGCGATGATCGGCCAGAAGAAGTCGTTCCAGGCCGCCATGAAGGTCAGCATCCCGAGCACGGCCATCCCGGGCCTGGCGATGGGCACCACCACCGACCAGAAGATCCGCGCGGTGGAGGCGCCGTCGACCCGGGCGGCCTCGATCAGTTCGTCGGGCAGCGACTGCACCAGGTACTGCCGCATGAAGAACACCCCGAACGCGGAGACGAGTCCGGGCAGGATCACGGCCTGGAGCTGGTTGACCCACTGGAGTTCGGCGATCAGCATGAACAGCGGGATCACCCCGAGCTGCGGCGGGATCATCATCGTGCCGATGGTGACGGCGAGCAGCACACCGCGCCCGCGGAAGCGCAGCTTGGCGAAGGCGAATCCGGCCAGGGTGCAGCACAGTACCGTCCCCACCGTGATCGATCCCGAGACGATCAGCGAGTTGAGGAGCGCCTTGCCGATGTCGGCCTCCTCCAGCACCGCCTGGAAGTTGTCGATGAGGTGGGGGCCTGGCAGCAGGGTCGGCGGCACCTTCGCCAGATCGGCGTTGGAGCGGCTGGCCGCGACGATCGTCCAGTAGAACGGGAACGCGGAGAAGAGCAGCGCGACGGTCAGGATCGCGTACGAGAGCCATCCGCCGTGCATCGTGCGCCCGGCGCGGCTCCGGCGCCGTACGGACGCGATCGGTGGTTCCTCCCCGGCCTGCGGGGACGGTGGGGTCGGCGGCGCGGTGAGTGTGGTCATCGCCCGGCCTCCTTACGCGAACGGCGGCGCGCGACCAGGGCGTTGATGCCGACGAGGATCAGGATGAGCAGGAACATCACCCAGGCGATCGCGGCGGCCCGGCCGAGGTGGAAGAAGCCCCAGCCCTGCTCGTACAGGTAGAGGCCGAGTGTCTGGTACTGGTGCGAGATGCCGCCGGAGATGGACCCTTCGAAGAGCAGGGGTTCACCGAAGAGCTGGGTGGCTCCGATGGTGGAGACGACGACCGTGAAGACGATCGTGGGGCGCAGTCCCGGCAGTGTGATGTGGAGGAACTGCCGCCAGCGCGACGCCCCGTCGACCTCGGCGGCCTCGTACAGCTCGCCGGGGATGGACTGCATGCCCGCCAGATAGATCAGCGCGTTGTACCCGGTCCACCGCCAGATCACGATGGTCGACACGGCGATCTGCGAGGCGACGGTGCCGGTCTGCCAGTCCACCGGGGAGATGCCGACCAGCCCCAGCACGTAGTTGACCAGACCGAAGTCGCGTCCGAAGAGCTGGGCGAAGACCAGGGTCGCCGCGGCCACCGAGGTCGCGTACGGCAGCAGCATCGCCGTACGGATGAACGTCCGCCCGCGCAGCTTGTAGTTGAGGAGATGGGCCAGCCCCAGAGCCATCACGAGCTGCGGCACCGTGGAGAGCACACCGATGGTGAAGGTGTTGCGCAGCGCGGTCCAGAAGTACGCGTCGGTGAAGATCGCCGTGTAGTTGCCGAGTCCGCGCCACTCCATGTCGCCGGGCGTCTGCAACTCCACCCGGTAGAGCGAGACATACGCCGTGTAGAGCAGCGGGAAGAGCCCGAAGGCGGCGAACAGGGTGAAGAAAGGGGCGAGATAGGCGTACGGCGAGAACGCGCGCCAGGAGCGGCGTACGGCGGACGCCCGGGACGCCGGAGGGCCCGGCGCGGGCGGCGGCGCCGCCTTCGCGGTGGCGGTGAGGGTCATGGATCGGCCTTCGCAAGCGGGGAAGAGGAGAACCGGGGTGGGGGGTGTGCGGGACGGTTCCGGCCGGCCCTGGTCGGGGCCGGCCGGGAAACCGCGTCAGCCGATGACGTTCTCGACGCCCTTCTTCGCCGTCGACCACGCCGCGCCGGAGGCCTTGCCCTTGCGTTCCACCTCGCTCAGCGCGTTGGTGATCTGCTGGGCGACGTTGGCGTCATGGACGCCGAGGACCTGTACGGGCGCGGCCTTGGCGGCGTCACCGAAGATCTGGCCGGTCGGCGCGCCGGAGAAGTACGGGTCCTTCGTGTCCGCGATCTGCGCGATGGCGCCGGTGGACGACGGGAAGATGCCCTGCTTCCGGAAGAGCTTGGCCTGCTGCTCGGGCGCGGTGAGCCACTTGATCAGCTCGTACGCCTCCTTCTTGTGCTCGGCGGCACGCGGTACGGAGAGGTACGAGCCGCCCCAGTTGCCCGCCCCGCCGGGCAGCGCGGCGATGTCCCACTTGCCCGAACCGGTCTCGCCCGCCTGGCCCTTGATGTAGCTGAGCATCCACGCCGGGCACGGAATGGTGGCGAACGAGCCCGCCGCGAACGCCTGGTTCCACTGCGGCGACCACTGGTCGAGCTTGGCGCTCAGCCCGGCGTCCGCGGCCTTGACCGAGGTGTCCCAGGCGGTCTTCACCGCCGGGTTCTGCTCGTAGACCAGCTTGCCGGAGGCGTCGTAGTACCGCTCCTCCTCCTGACCTATCATGATCGAGTAGAGGCTGCCGACGCTGTCGAGCCAGGCGCTCTTCGCCGGCGCCTTCGCCATGTACTCCTTGCCGAGCGCGAGATAGCCGTCCCACGTGGACCACTTCTTCGCCAGCTCGGTGCGGTCGGTCGGCAGCCCCGCCTTCTTGAACAGGTCCGAGCGGTAGCACATCGCCTCGGGCCCGACATCGGTGCCCAGACCCAGGATCCGGCCGTCCTGTGTCGTCGCCGCCGACCACTTGGCCTCGGCGAACTGGTCCTTGAGCGTGTCCGCGCCGTACTGCTTCAAGTCTTCGAATTTGTCGGACTGCTGCTGGGTGACCGAGGCGATCCGTCCGACCTCCACCCCCTGCACATCGGCGAGCCCGCCGCCGCCGGCCAGCCGGGTCTGGAGGGACTTCCAGTAGTCGGCCTCGTCCTCGGTGTCGCTCTGCTTGATCGTGATGTCCGGGTGGAGCTTCTGGTACTCCGCGTAGAGCCCGGCCTCCTTGTAGCCGAACGATCCGAAGAGGTCGACGGTCAGCGAGACCTTGCCTCCCGCGCTGTCGGAGGTCCCTGAGGAACCTGACCCGCAGGCGACGAGCAGTGCCCCGGAGAGCACGACCGCACCGAGACGGACCGCGGCCCTGCTGGCGGCTCGGGCGATGGGCATGAGAAGCCTCCCTTGGCTTCGGAGTACACACGAGAGCCGATTGAGAGCGCTCTCAGAATCTGGGGTGGAGCGTGCCCCGGAGCGGACCGCCCCGTCAAGACTCGAACGCGTAACGGATGCCGGAGCGCGGTAACTCGCCTCTGTGTCCGACGTATTGACACTTCTGTTTCAGAAGTTTTACGTTTCCTGGCGTCTGAGAGCGCTCTCGAACGCTCGACGTCCCACCCCCCACACCCCGTCACCCCTGTGCCCCACAACCCCACCATCCCCGCATCCCCCCACAACACCCGTGAGGTGCCGCCCATGTCCGTCACCCGTGCCAGACCAGCCGCCGCGCTGATCCTGGTCAGCACCCTGGCCGCCATCGGCCTCGGCCCCGCCGCCTCGCCGGCCGTGGCCGCCAACGTCCCTGTCGGAGCGGGCAGTTACTCGGACACCCGGCCCGCCGGCACGTCCGGCCCCACCACCAACACCGGCACCCCCGTCACCCCCAAGGTGACCGAGGCCGCCCGGGACAAGCCGGTGCCCACCAACGACTGGTGGTCCTCCCTCGCCTTCCAGCGGTACGGCGACAACCCGTACTCCACGCCGATGTACGGCCACCCGCTCACCTATCAGGCGACCTCGGGCGGTCTGGAGGTCGGCTACCCGACCACCCCGGCGATCGTCGGCGAGGGCCGTCAGTACGAGTACGCCCACAAGGCCGATCTCACCCTGGGCCTGACCGGGCTCAACTCGCCCGACACCAAGGCCGACGACTGGTCGGACTGGACGGTGACGCCCTACTGGTCGGACGGCGCCCGCACCCTGCGGACCACCATCGGCCACGGGCTGCCCTACGTCTACGCGAAGGGCTCCGGCGGCGACGCGCGGATCACCACCGCCGTCGCGCCCACCGTCTTCGCCGACGACGGCAACGTCCTCGGCATCACCGTCGCCGGCCACCACTACGCCCTGTTCGCGCCCAGCGGCAGCGACTGGTCGGTCGCCGGCTCCACCATCACGGCCGGGCTCGGTGCCAAGGACTACTTCTCCCTCGCCGTCCTGCCCTCCACCGACGCGCTCGCTGCGTACCGGAAGTACGCGTACAGCTTCGTCACCGGCTCCGAGGTGAGCTGGAGCACCGACGCCGGTAAGGTCGGGGCGACCTACCGGCTCAGCACCGAGCCGCAGGAGGGCACCGAGACCGGCACCCTCCAGGCCCTCTACCGGCACCAGTGGCTGCACACCACCGACGCGCTGACCCCGTACACGTACGTCTCACCGCGCGGCACGATGAAGGTCCGCGAGGCCACCTCCTTCACCACGAGCCAGCAGTCCTCCGGGGTGCTGCCCGCACTGCCCGCCACGGGTGGCGTGGACCGGGCGCGGCTCAAGGGCTATCTGGACGAGGCGGCGGGCGCGGCCGATCCGTTCTCCGGCGCGACCGACACGTACTGGACCGGCAAGGCGCTGGGCCGCCTTGCCCAACTGGTGCCCATGGCCGACCAGATCGGTGAGACCGCGACCCGCGACAAGCTCCTCGGGCTGCTCAAGGGCAGGCTGGAGGAGTGGTTCACGGCGGGCGGCGCCGGCGAGTTCAGCTACGACAAGCAGTGGAAGACGCTGATCGGCTACCCGGCCTCCTACGGCAGCGACACCGAGCTGAACGACCACCACTTCCACTACAGCTACTACGTCTACGCGGCGGCGATCGTCGCCCAGTACGACCAGGCATGGGCCGCCGACGCCGCCTGGGGCTCGATGGTGAAGACGCTGGTGCGCGACACCGCCAACCCCAGCCGCACCGACGACGCCTTCCCGTTCCTGCGCGGCTTCGACGTGTACGCGGGCCACAGCTGGGCCTCCGGACACCAGGGGTTCGCCGCGGGCAACAACCAGGAATCGTCCTCGGAGTCCACCAACCTCAGCGCGGCCCTGGTGCTCTGGGGCTCCGCCACCGGCAACGCCGAACTGCGCGACCTGGGAAGCTACTTGCTGGCCACCGAGTCCGAGGCGATCGCCCAGTACTGGTTCGACGCGGACCAGGAGGTCTTCCCGTCCTCCTTCGGCCATGACACGGTCGGCATGGTGTGGGGCAGCGGCGGCGCGTACTCCACCTGGTGGACCGCCAACCCCGAGGAGATCCACGGCATCAACGTCCTTCCCGTCACCGGGGGTTCACTCCACCTGGGCCGCGAGAAGGAGGCCATCCGGCGCAACCTCGCCGAGATGGAGAGGGAGAACGGCGGCCCCGCCGTCGAATGGCGCGACATCCTCTGGGAGTTCGAGGCGCTCGCCGACCCCGCGGCGGCCAAGGCCAAGTGGGACGCGGGCGGCGCGGACTACACACCGGAGGCCGGTGAGTCCAGGGCCCACACGTACCACTGGATCGCCACCCTGGACGCGCTCGGCGCCCCCGACGCGACCGTGACCGGATCCGTGCCCACCTCGGCCGTCTTCAGCAAGAACGGTGTACGGGTCCACGCGGCGCACAACTTCGGCGCGACCGCCACCACCGTCACCTTCTCGGACGGTACGACGCTCGACGTGCCGGCCCGGTCGACGGCGACGAAGTAGCCACCGCGACCAAGTGGCCACGGCGACGAAACGGTTGCCGTGACGGAGCAGCTCACGGCGACGAAGCAGTCACCGTGACGGAGCAGCGGACACCCCGCCGGCGGACCCACACCGTTCGCCGGCGGATCCGCGCCCTTCGCCGCTGCGCGGATCCATCGGTACGGCGGGACACGGCTCAGGCCGAGTCCCGCCGTACCAGTGTGGTCGGTGTGATCACCGAGGCGGGCGCGGCGGAGCCCTCCCGGTCCCGGTCCAGGCCGCGCAGCAGCAGCCGCGCCATCAGCCGCCCCTGCCCGTCGACGTCCTGCTGGACGGTGGTCAGCGCCGGATCCGTGGCGCCCACCACCGCGTCCATGTCGTCGAAGCCCACCACCGCCACATCGCCGGGCACCGAGCGGCCCCGCTCCTTGAGCACCCGCAGCGCGCCCGCCGCCATCAGGTCGTTCGCGGCGAACACCGCGTCCAGACCGGGGCACCGGTCCAGCAGCTCCGTCATCGCCCGTGCCCCGCTCTCCTCGGTGAACGCGCCCGCCGCGACCAGCGCGGGATCCCCGTCCATCAGCACGTCCCGGTAGCCGTCGAGCCGGTCCGTGGCCGAGGTCTGGTCCGGCGGACCCGCGATGTGCGCGATCCGTCGCCGCCCCAGGTCCCGCAGATGGCGCACGGCCTGCCGGGCACCGCCGCGGTTGTCGGCGTCCACGTACGGCACGACCTGCTGGTCCGCGGCCGAGGTCCAGCTCGGCCGGCCCCCGTAGACCGTCGGGATCCCGGCCCGCTGGGTGATCGCCGGGATGGGGTCGTCGGTGTGCAGGGAGAAGGCGAGCGCGCCGTCGACATGGCCGCCCGCCAGATAACGGGCGATCCGGTCGTAGTCGCCAGGACCCTCCAGCAGCAGAAGCACCAACTGGGTGTCGTGCGCGGTCAGTTCCTTGCTGATCCCGCGGATCTGCTGGGAGAAGAAGGGGTCGGAGAAGATCCGGATCTCCGGCTCCGCGATGATCACGGCGACCGCCCCGGTGCGCCGGGTGACCAGGGAGCGCGCCGCGTGGTTCGGTACGTACCCCAGCTCGTCGACGGCCCGCCGTACCTTCTCGACCAGCGGGCTGCGCACCCCCGCTCCGCCGTTGACGACCCGGGAGGCCGTGGCCCGGGAGACACCGGCGCGCGCCGCGACGGCTTCCAGAGTGGGGCGTGCCCCAGGGGTCGGCTCGGACACGACGTGCGCTCCTCGTCGGTGGATACGGCGGACCGTACGGTGGCGGCGCCCGCGCGCAGGCGGGGTACGGCAGCCGGACGGACCCCCAGACTAGCCGCTGACCATGGCGCCTGAGAGCGCTCCCATTCCCCCGCGGTCCCCGGACATTTCCCCGATGTCCTCCTGATGTCTCCCTGATCCCGGGACTGCCCTCTTTTGAACGGGAGTTGACCGGGGTAGCTTCCGCCTCATGGAGATCCGGCCGCGGGCTGCCCGCAGATCATTCGGACGCTGGTCGCGTGGAGCGCTCGCCGCGGCGGCCTCCGCCGCGCTGTTCGGGGTGCTGCTCACCCCCGCCACGGCCCAGGGAGCGGAGCCGGGCACGCCACCCGGGCCCAGTGGTCAGCGGGCCGAGGAGAGCCGTCCGGTCTACTCGTACGAGGACGCGGTCAGGGAGTCGGTCTGGGTCGACACCGGCCTCGACGGCGACGGGGACGGCAGGACCGACCGCGTCGCCGTCGACATCGTCCGCCCCCACGAACCCGCGCTCCAGGGCCGCAGAATCCCCGTGATCATGGACGCCAGCCCCTACTACTCCTGCTGCGGACGCGGCAACGAGAGCCAGAAGAAGACCTACGACGCCAACGGCGACCCGACCGGCTTCCCCCTGCACTACGACAACTACTTCGTCCCGCGCGGCTACGCCTTCGTCGCCGTCGACCTGACGGGCACCAACCGCTCGGACGGCTGCGTCGACACCGGCGGGCGCTCCGACGTCCAGTCCGCCAAGGCCGTCGTCGACTGGCTGAACGGCCGCGCCCGCGCGTACGGCAGCCGCACCGGCACCGACCCCGTACGGGCGGAGTGGACCACCGGCGCCACCGGCATGATCGGCAAGAGCTACGACGGCACCATCGCCAACGGCGTCGCCGCCACCGGCGTCAAGGGGCTCAGGACCATCGTCCCGATCGCCGCCATCTCCTCCTGGTACGACTACTACTTCGCCCAGGGCGCGCCCCTCTACGACTCGGGCCCCGACTGGCTCTCGGACTACGTGGAGAGCCCCGAGGCCCGTACCCGCTGCCAGGCGGTCCAGCAGCGGCTGGTCGACGGCGCCCCGCGCAGCGGCGACATCACCCCGCTGTGGGCCGAGCGCGACTACGTGAAGAACGCGTCCAAGGTGAAGGCCAGCGTCTTCGCCGTCCACGGCACGCAGGACCTCAACGTCCGCACGAAACACCTCGGCCAGTGGTGGGACGCGCTCGCCGACGCGGGCGTGGAGCGCAAGATCTGGCTCTCCCAGACCGGCCACGTCGACCCGTTCGACTTCCGCCGCGCCACCTGGGTCACCACCCTGCACCGCTGGTTCGACCACTACCTCCTCGGCTACGAGAACGGCATCGACCGCGAGCCCATGGCGGACATCGAGCGCGCCCCCGACCGGTGGACCACCGACCGGGTCTGGCCGCCGCGCACCACCGCCACCACCACCCTGCGCCCGGCGAGCGGCGCCCTGCCCGGCGTGGGCACGCTCGGCCGTACCCCCGCCGCGCCCGGCTCCACCGAGACCTTCACCGACGACCGGCGCCTCGGCGAGGACGACTGGGCCACCGACGTCGACCGTTCCACCCCGGCCAAGACCGGCTTCGTCACCCGCCCCCTCAGCCAGGACCTGCGGCTGTCCGGCTCCTCGAAGGTGACCGTCACCGCCACACCGTCCACCTCGACCGCCCATCTCTCCGCCGTCCTGGTCGACCTCGGCCCCGACACCATCCGTGACTACGGCGCGTCCGGCGAAGGCATCACCACCCTCACCGAACGCACCTGCTGGGGCCCGAGCACCACGGCGGACAGTTCCTGCTACCGGGAGACCGCGGCCCGCACCGTGGACGTGGGCCACAACGTCGTCAGCCGGGGCTGGGCCGATCTGGGCACCTACGCGTCGGCGGAGCGGGGGCGCCCGCTCACCCCCGGCACGCCATACACGATCACCGTCGAACTCGCCGCGACCGACCATGTCGTTCCCGCCGGGCACCGGCTCGCGCTGATCGTCGCCGGTACCGACCGGGGTCTCATCGACCCGCCGTCCACCACCCCCACGCTCACCGTCGATCTGGCCCGCACGGCCGCGTACGTCCCGTTCGTCGGCGGCGCGAAGGCGTTCACCCGCGCCACCACCGGCGCCGTACCCCCGCACAGCGTTCCTCGCGAGCCTCTGACCAGCGGCGTGACCGAGCCACGCCCGACCTCTCCGATCCCGGGGGACCGCATCCGATGAGGACGACGACGGAGATGAGGACGACGATGGAGACGAAGACGGCCGCCCGGACGGCCACGCGGACGACGCGACGTTCCACCGCACGCGCGCTTTCCCCCGCCCTGCTCCGCCGCGTCCCCGGACTGCGCACCCTCGTCCTGGCGGCATCCTCGGTGGCCCTCGTCCTGCCGACCGCCACCGCCCCCGCACACGCCGTTCCCACGGCGGCCGGAATCGCGTCCGCCGCTGCCGCGTCCTCCGCGCCCCGTACCGGCTTCGAGACCAGCGACGGCGCCCGGTGGACCAGCGAGGCCGAGGAGCGGGAGTTCCTCTCCGCCGTCGCCCGGGGCGGCGACCGCGTCTCCCTGCGCACGATCGGCACCACCGGACAGGGGCGACCGCTCCAACTCGTCGAACTCGGCGCCCGGCACGCCCCCGTCACCGTCTTCCTGGTGTGCAGCCAGCACGGCAACGAACCGTCGGGACGCGAGGCGTGCCTCACCACCGTCCGCGACCTCGCCTACGCCGAGGACCGGGAGACGCGGCGCTTCCTCGACCGTACGAACGTCCTCGTCCTGCCCACCGCCAATCCGGACGGCAGGGCCGCCGACACCCGAGGCAACTCCGACGGCGTCGACATCAACCGCGACCACGTCGAACTGGCCACCGCCGAGGCTCGTGCCATGGCCGCCGTCCTGCGCGACCGCGCCCCGGACATCGTCTACGACCTGCACGAGTACGGCGCCACCCCGCCCTACTACGACAAGGACCTCTTCGACCTCTGGCCGCGCAACCTCAACACGGCCCCCGGCGTCCACGACGCGTCACAGAGCCTGTCCGAGCGGTACATACGCCCCGCGGCGGAAGCCGCGGGTCACTCCACAGGCACCTACGGCATCTGGACCGACCCGGTGACCGGCGATCCCATCCGGCAGACCGCGGGCGACGGCCAGGAACGCATCCTGCGCAACGCGGCGGGCGTCAAGCACTCCGTCAGCCTGCTCATCGAGAGCCGCGTGAACCCGCTGACCGACGCCGAGAAGGCCGACCCGTCCCTCAACAACCGGCGCAGGGTGACCAGCCAGCTCGACTCCCTGGGCGGTCTGTTCTCCTTCACCGACGAGCGCCGGGCGCGGATCGCGGCGGCTACCGCAGCCGCCCGGCTCGCCGGACTTGAGGACCGGGGCCCGGTCTATCTCGGGGGCGCCGACAACGACCCCGCGACGCCCGACCGGATCATCCAGAACCCGCCCTGCGGCTACCGGCTCGACGCCGGGCAGTACGCGGAGGTCAAGGACGAACTCGCGCTGCACGGAGTGGTGTCGCTGCCCACCGGGAAGGGCGCGTTCGTACCGTTGCGCCAGTCCCAGCGGGCGCTGGCGGCGCTGCTCCTCGACGGGCGGGCCGACCACCACCTGACCGCGGCCACCCCCGCCGCCTGCTGACCCGACAGGCCAGGGCCCCGGAGGCCGGGGACACCAGGAAGCGGGAAGCCGGCGGCCGGACCCGGAACACGCCACGGGATCCGGCGCCGGCCCGCTGCTCAGCCGACGGCCAGCAGCGCGGCCTCCTCGGCGCACCCCCACGCCACGGTGACGCCCGCGCCTCCGTGACCGTAGTTGTGCACCAGCCGCCCATCACCGGGCAGCGGTACGGCCTCCAGCCGCACCCGGGGCCGGGCGGGCCGCAGCCCCACCCGGTGCTCCAGCACCCGCGCGCCCGCCAGCGCGGGCACGACCCGCGCGCAGTGCGCCACGATGGTGTCCGCCTCCTCCTGGTCGGGGCCCAGATCCCAGGAGTCCTCGGTCGCCGTCCCGCCGAGCAGCACCCCGTACGGCTGCGGCAGCACGTACGTCATCTCACTCGCGCCCGGCAGCGTGCCCACGAACCACTCCTCGATCCCAGGGTTCTCCACGATCACCACCTGCCCGCGCACCGGATGGACCGACACGTCCGGCACCAGCTCCCGCGCGCCCAGCCCCGTGCAGTCCACCACCACGGACGCCACGGCGGCCGGCTCGCCGAAGTCCGTGACCGGGCGCCGCTCGACCGTGCCGCCCGCCGCCCGCAGCCGCGCCTTCAGATATCGCAGGTAGACCGGCATGTCGATCAGCGGGACCGTGGCCCGCAGCCCCTGGCCCACCCCCTCGGGCAGCTCGTCGGGGCGGGCCTCGCGCAGCCCCCGCACCCGGGACGTCCAGCTCCCGAGACCGTCGAGCGGGGTGTGCGCCATCAGCCCCGGCACGCTCCGTACCCCCGTACGCTCCGCGTCCCGCGCGAGCGCCTCGTACCGCTCCAGCGACAGCTCCAGCCAGGGGCCGACCTGCCGGGCCGGCTCGATGCGGTACGGCCAGACCAGCGCCCCGGCCACCGCCGACGTGGTCCTGGCCACCGGATCGCGGGTCCACAGCACCACCCGCCGGCCGCCCTCCGCCAGCACCACCGCCGTCGTCAGCCCGATGACCCCACCGCCGACCACCACCACATCGCACGTTCCGCCGCTCATGCTCCGACCCTATAAGGCCGGAGGAGCGCTCCGAGCCCCTTCAATATCCGCTGGACGGCGCCGCGTTGCCCGCGAGACCCTGCTTTCCCGCCCCCACCTGTGGGACCACCACCCGACGACGCCCTCGGACGAGCCGCGCCGGTGGGCTGCCGCGACCGGCACTCCGCTACGATCGGACGCTCTGATGACTGCCACACTTGTAGCCAAGGACCTCGCCGCGGGACACGGCGACCGCTCGCTCTTCTCCGGGCTCGACCTCGTCGTCGCACCCGGCGACGTGATCGGGCTCGTGGGCGCCAACGGCGCGGGTAAGTCCACCCTGCTCCGGCTGCTCGCCGGACTCGACACGCCCGAGGACGGGGAGCTGCGCCTCTCGCCGCCCACCGCCGCCGTCGGCCACCTCCCGCAGGAGCCGGAGCGGCGCGCGGGGGAGACCGTACGGGACTTCCTGGGCCGCAGGACCGGCGTCACCGCCGCGCAGACCGCCCTGGACGAGGCCACACAGGCGCTGGTCGACGGCGCGCCGGGCGCGGACGACGCCTACGCCGTCGGCCTGGAACGCTGGCTGGCCCTCGGCGCCGCCGATCTCGACGAGCGCGCCGAGGAGACCGCCGCCTCGCTCGGCCTCACCGTCGGACTCGACCAGCCCATGACGACCCTCTCCGGCGGCCAGGCCGCCCGCGCGAGCCTCGCCTCGCTGCTGCTCTCCCGGTACGACATCTTCCTGCTGGACGAGCCGACCAACGACCTGGACCTCGACGGCCTCGAACGCCTGGAGAAGTTCGTCACCGGGCTGCGGGCCGGCACGGTCGTCGTCAGCCACGACCGCGAATTCCTCGTCCGTACGGTGACCAAGGTCCTCGAACTCGACCTGGCCCAGCAGAAGATCACCCTCTTCGGCGGCGGTTACGACGCGTATCTGGAGGAGCGCGAGCGGGCGCGGCGCCACGCCCGCGAGGAGTTCGAGGAGTACGCGGACAAGAAGTCGGCCCTGGAGACCCGCGCCCACACCCAGCGCGCCTGGATGGAGAAGGGCGTCAAGAACGCCCGGCGCAAGGCGCCCGACAACGACAAGATCGGCCGCAACCTCCGTACGGAGTCCACCGAGAAGCAGGCCGCCAAGGCCCGCCAGACGCAGCGGCTGATCGAACGCCTCGATGTGGTCGAGGAACCGCGCAAGGAGTGGGAACTGCGGATGGAGATCGCCTCGGCGGACCGCTCCGGCGCGGTCGTCGCGACGCTGAACAGTGCCGAGGTGACCCGTGGCGGCTTCCACTTCGGCCCCGTCACGCTCCAGATCGACCGCGCCGACCGCGTCGCCATCACCGGCGTCAACGGCAGCGGCAAGTCCACCCTGCTCGCCGCGCTCCTCGGCCGGCTGCCGCTGGACAAGGGCCACGCCACTCTCGGCTCCGGCGTGGTCGTCGGCGAGGTCGACCAGGCCCGCGCGCTCTTCCACGGCCAGGGGACCCTGCTGGACGCCTTCCGCCCGGCCGTCCCCGACACCGAACCCGCCGAGATCCGTACGCTGCTCGCCAAGTTCGGCCTCAAGTCGGACCATCTGCTGCGCCCCGCGACCACCCTCTCCCCGGGCGAACGCACCCGCGCGGCGCTCGCGCTCCTCCAGGGCAGGGGCGTGAACCTCCTCGTCCTGGACGAGCCGACGAACCATCTCGACCTGCCCGCGATCGAACAGCTGGAGTCGGCGCTCGACTCCTACGACGGCACCCTCCTGCTGGTGACGCACGACCGCAGGATGCTCGACGCGGTCCGCACGGCCCGTCGCCTCGACGTGTCGGCGGGCAGCGTCACCGAGATCTGACGGCGGACCCCGGCGGTGGGACGCCGGGCCCCGGCACCCACCGGGCGCCAGCCCCCTGTGCTCCACCGGGCGCCGGGTCCCCGTGCTTCACCGGGCGCCGGGCCCTGGCACGCACGCCACCGGGCGCCGGGCCCCTGCGCTCCACCAGACGCCGGGGCCCGGCCCGCCGCCAGGCTTCAGGCCCGGCCCGCCGCCAGGCGTCGGGCTCCGGCGCCCGTCGGGCGTCAGCCCCGCCGGCCGCCCCCGCCGCCCTTCGGGTCCGTCAGCCCGGCCCGCCGCAGGGCGTCCGCCATCGCGCTGTTCGCCGGCGGCGCCGCCGCGGCCTGGCGCCCGCCGCCGCTCCTGCCCCCGCTGCCCACGCCGCCGCGGCCACCACGCTCGCCACGGCCGCCCTGCCGCTGCTGCGGCGGCCGGCCACCGCCGCCCGACCGGTCCCGTTCCGGCTTCGCGGCACCCGCCTCGTCGTCCAGGCGCAGCGTCAGGGAGATCCGCTTCCGCGGCATGTCGACGTCCATCACCTTCACCCGGACCACGTCGCCCGGCTTCACCACCTCACGCGGGTCCTTGACGAAGTTCTTCGACATCGCGGACACATGGACCAGCCCGTCCTGATGCACCCCGACGTCCACGAACGCGCCGAACGCCGCGACATTCGTCACCACACCCTCCAGCACCATCCCCGGCGCCAGGTCGCCCAGCTTCTCGACGCCCTCCTTGAACGTGGCCGTCCGGAACGCGGGCCTCGGGTCCCGCCCCGGCTTCTCCAGCTCACGCAGGATGTCCGTCACGGTCGGCAGCCCGAAGGAGTCGTTCACGAAGTCCGCGGGCCGCAGCGACCGCAGCACGGACCCGTTCCCGATCAGCGACGCGACGTCGCCGCCGGTCGCCTTCACCATGGTCCGCACCACGGGGTACGACTCGGGGTGCACGCTCGACGCGTCCAGCGGGTCGTCGCCGCCGAGGATACGGAGGAAGCCCGCGCACTGCTCGTACGCCTTCGGGCCGAGCCGGGCCACGTCCTTGAGCGCGCGCCGCGACCGGAAGGGACCGTTCGTGTCGCGGTGGGCGACGATGTTCTCGGCGAGCCCCGCGCCGATGCCCGAGACCCGCGAGAGCAGCGGCGCGGACGCGGTGTTGACGTCCACCCCCACCCCGTTCACGCAGTCCTCCACGACCGCGTCGAGCGAGCGGGACAGCTTCACCTCGGACAGGTCGTGCTGGTACTGGCCGACGCCGATCGACTTGGGGTCGATCTTCACCAGCTCGGCGAGGGGGTCCTGGAGACGGCGCGCGATCGAGACCGCGCCACGGATCGTCACGTCGAGATCAGGCAGCTCCTGCGAGGCGAACGCGGACGCCGAGTACACCGAGGCGCCCGCCTCGGAGACCATCACCTTCGTGAGCTTCAGCTCCGGGTGCCTGGCACACAGGTCGGCGGCGAGCTTGTCGGTCTCGCGGGACGCCGTGCCGTTGCCGATGGCGATCAGGTCGACCGAGTGGAGCTCGGCCAGCCGCGCCAGCTTCGCCAGCGACTCGTCCCACTTGTTCGCGGGGACGTGCGGATGGATCGTGTCGAAGGCGACGACCTTGCCCGTCGCGTCGACCACGGCGACCTTCACACCCGTACGGAACCCCGGGTCGAGACCGAGCGTGGCGCGCGTCCCGGCCGGCGCGGCCAGCAGCAGGTCGCGGAGGTTCGCCGCGAAGACCCGCACCCCCTCGTCCTCGGCGGCCGTCCGCAGCCGCAGCCGCAGATCGATACCGAGATGGACCAGGACCCGGGTGCGCCACGCCCACCGGACCGTGTCCCCGAGCCACTTGTCGCCGGGGCGGCCCCGGTCCGCGATGCCGAAGCGCCGCGCGATCATGTTCTCGTACATGGTCGGGCCCGGCAGCTCCGAGGGCTCCTCGGGCTCCAGGACCAGATCGAGGACGTCCTCCTTCTCACCGCGGAGCATCGCCAGCACGCGGTGCGAGGGCAGTTCCGTGAACGACTCGGTGAAGTCGAAGTAGTCCGCGAACTTGGCGCCCGCCTCCTCCTTGCCGTCCCGTACCTTCGTCGCGAGCCGGCCCCGTGTCCACATCCGTTCGCGCAGCTCACCGATGAGATCCGCGTCCTCGGAGAACCGCTCCGTGAGGAGGGCACGCGCGCCCTCCAGCGCGGCGGCCGGATCCGCGACGCCCTTGTCCGTGTCCACGAACGCGGCGGCAGCGGCGAGCGGTTCCACCGAAGGGTCGCTCAGCAGACCCTCGGCAAGGGGTTCAAGACCGGCCTCGCGGGCGATCTGCGCCTTCGTCCGCCGCTTGGGCTTGAACGGCAGATAGATGTCCTCCAGCCGCGCCTTGGTGTCGGCGGCCCTGATCCGCCCCTCCAGGGCGTCGTCCAGCTTGCCCTGCTCGCGTACGGACTCCAGGACCGCGGCCCGCCGCTCCTCCAGCTCCCGCAGATAGCGCAGCCGCTCCTCCAGGGTGCGCAGCTGCGCGTCGTCGAGCGATTCGGTGGCCTCCTTGCGGTAACGCGCGATGAACGGCACCGTCGATCCGCCGTCGAGCAGCTCGACGGCCGCCTTCACCTGCCGCTCGCGTACGCCGATTTCCTCGGCGATCCTGCCTTCGATGGACGTCGTCACGATCACGCTCCGCTGTTCTGTGGTCCGGCGCCTGCATTGTGGCAGGTGGCACCGACATCGGTGGGCAGGACCGGGGGGCGAGTACGGCGCCGGGCGCGGTATCGGCCACCGGCGCCGTGGCAGGAAAGGCGGGGTATTCGTCATTGCGGACATCCGCCCCCGGGGCAAGGATGGGAACCATGACAGAACGATCCGTCCTGGTCGTCCTCTTCGACCAGGTGCAGAGTCTCGATGTGACGGGCCCCGTGGAGGTGTTCGCCGCGGCCAACGCCATGGCCGGGGGACCGGCCACGTACCGGATCCGTACCGCCTCGCTGGACGGCGCGCCGGTCCGCACCTCCAGCGGGCTCACGCTCGTCCCGGACACCACGCTCACCGCCGCGCCCGACCCGCACACCCTTCTCGTGCCCGGCGGCCCGGGCACCCGGAGCCCCGATCCGGACCTGGTCGACTGGCTGCGCGAGCGGGCGCCCGGCGCGCGGCGCCTGGTCTCGGTCTGCACCGGCGCCCTGCTGCTCGCCGCCGCGGGGCTGCTCGACGGGCGCCGCGCCACCACCCACTGGCGGGCCACCGAACTCCTGGCCAGGAAATACCCCGCCGTGGACGTCGACCCGGACCCCATCTACGTGCGCGACGGGCACATCGCGACCTCCGCCGGGGTCACCTCCGGCATCGACCTCGCCCTCGCCCTGGTCGAGGACGATCTCGGCCGCGAGATCGCGCTCGCCGTCGCCCGCGGCCTCGTGGTCTTCCTGCGACGCCCCGGCAACCAGGCACAGTTCAGCGCCCAGCTCGCCGCCCAGACCGCGCGCAGCGAGCCGCTGCTGGCGGTGCAGAGCTGGATCAGCGAACACCCCGGCGACGATCTCTCGGTCGAGGCGCTGGCCGGACGCGCCCGTCTCTCGCCCCGCCACTTCGCGCGCGCCTTCCGCTCCGAGACCGGCACGACGCCGGGCCGCTACGTGGAGCGCGTGCGGCTCGAACACGCCAGACGGATGCTGGAGGAGAGTGCCGACGGGGTCGAGGAGATCTCCCGCTCCTGCGGTTACGGCACCCCGGAGGCCATGCGCCGCGCCTTCGTGAAGACCCTGGGCACCGCCCCCGCCGAGTACCGCCGCCGCTTCCGCCCGGCCCCGGGGCCCGACCCTGCCCGAACGACCTGACCTGTTCTGACAAGAAACAACCGAAAGGCTCCGATGCAGATCGGCATTCTCCTCTTCGAAGGCTTCACCGCGCTCGACGCCATCGGCCCCTACCAGATCCTGAGCAGCGTCCCCGGCGCCGAGACCGTCTTCGTCGCCGAGGAGACGGGCCCCGTGCTCGACCACGTCGGGGCGCTCTCGTTCCTCGCGACCGCGACGCTCACCGAGGTCACCGCCCCGGACGTGCTCGTCGTGCCCGGTGGTCCGGGCCAGAGCGCTCAGATGACGAACGGGCCGCTGCTCGACTGGCTGCGCGCGGTGGACGTCACCTCCACCTGGACCACCTCCGTCTGTACCGGCTCGCTGCTGCTCGCCGCCGCCGGGCTGCTCGACGGGCGCCGGGCCACCTCCCACTGGCTCGCTCTCGACGCACTGCGCGAGTACGGGGCCGAGCCGACCGGCGAGCGTGTGGTCATCGACGGCAAGTACGTCACGGGGGCCGGGGTCTCCGCCGGGATCGACATGGCGCTCACCCTGGCCGGTTCCCTGGTGGACGACCGGTTCGCGCAGTTCGTCCAGCTGGGGACGGAGTACGACCCGCAGCCGCCCTACGACGCGGGCTCGCCGGAGAAGGCGCCCGCGGACCTGGTCGAGGAGATGCGGGCCGCCGCCCGCTTCACCGCTGCGTCGGGCGGCTGAACACCGGCGCGCGACGCTCCAGGAAGGCGGCGACACCCTCCGCGGTGTCGCCGCTGGAGCGCGCCCGCTCCGCCCAGTACGCCGCCCGGTCGGCCCGGCCCGAGACGAACTCCTTGGCGGCCTCCTGCGTCAGCCGCGAACGCGAGAGCAGGACCCGGGTGAACTCCGCGACGCGCTCGGCCAACTGCCCGGCGGGCAGCACCTCGTCCACGAGCCCGGTGCGCAGTGCTCGCTCCGTGTCGATCAACTCGGCCGAGAACAGCAGGTACTTGGCCGTCGCCGGCCCCACCAGCGCGGCCAGCCGCCGGGTGGAGGACTCCGGGTAGACGATCCCGAGCCGCGCCGGAGTGACCCCGAACGAGGCGCCCGCCTCCGCGAACCGCAGATCGCACGCGGCGGCGAGCTGACAGCCGCCGCCCACGCAGTGGCCGCGCACGGCGGCGAGCGTCGGCCGGGGGAAGGCCGCCAGCGCCTCCTCGGCCCGTACGGCCAGCACCTGCGGGTCCTCGCCGGCCGGGCCTGCGCCGCCCGGCAGGCCCGGGCCGCGCAGGGAGGAGATGTCGGCGCCCGCGCAGAACGTGTCCCCCGCCCCGGTCAGCACCAGCGCCCCGACGGCCGGATCGTCCGCCAGCCGCCCGAGCAGCGGCGGCAGTTCCCGCCACATCGGCGCCGTCATCGCGTTGCGTTTGGCGGGGTGGTGGATCACCACGGTCGCGATGCCGTCCTCGACCGTGTGCGCAAGCTGGGGCTCCATGAGCCGGATGCTATCCCCGCGACTACGAGGAACGCCGCGAGCCGATCTTCGGCCGACAGTGAGCGATCAGGAACGGGCGCGGACTCGGCTCCTCGGCTCTCAGGCGATCACACTTCGCCAGATAGAGCTGACTTTTGTTCAGTGAACCGGTGTCGAACATGTTCTTGGTCAAGACTCGTTCCCGGATGGGAGCAACGAGAGAGCGCACCGGTCGATCCGAAGGTGGGAGCCACGGAATGGAGAGCGGCGGAAGTGTTCCGGTCCGGCCCCGGTCGTACGAAGGGGTCTGGCGCTTCACCGTCCCCGCGCTCGACGTCTCCGTGCCCCGGGCCAGGCGCACCGTACGCGAACTGCTGGGGCGGCAGCGCGTGCCCGTCAGGGCCGGGGTCGTGGACGGGGTGCTGCTCGTCCTCTCCGAGCTGGTCACCAACGCCGTACTCCACGCCGCCCTGCTCTCGCCCGAGATCGCCGTGGAGGTGGCCGTCGGCGCCGGGTGGATCCGGGTGTCGGTCGAGGACAACCATCCCTACCGGCCTACCGCGCTGGAGACCGACCACGCCAGGACGGGCGGACGCGGACTGCTGCTGGTCCGGGAGATCACCCGGGAGGCGGGCGGTGGATGCGCCGCCGAGCACACCGCGGAGGGCGGGAAGATCGTCTGGGCGGTGCTCCCCTTCGACCAGGGGCCGCAGGGCCCGGCGGACCGGGGCGACCCGGCGGACCGGGGCGACCTGCCGGGCCGGGGCGACCTGCCGGGCCGGGGCGACCTGCCGGGCCGGACGGATCCGGCCGGCCCCGGCGGGGTCACCAGCCCCCGGCCGCCCCGGTGAGCTCCCGGAACGCCGGGCGCGCCGTGTCCAGCACGGTCATGAACCAGGCGGAGAACGGCGCCGAGCCGTGCAGCTCCGTCAGCTCCGCGGGGGTGACGAACGCGGTCTCCTTGATCTCCTGCGGATCGGGCCGCGGCGCCCCCTGCGCCAGCCCGACGAAGAGGTGGTTGTACTCCTGCTCGACCAGCCCCGAGGCCGGGTCCGGGTGGTTGTAGCGCACGGTGCCGGCCTCCGCGAGCAGGGAGGGCGACATGCCCAGCTCCTCGTGGGTACGGCGGGCCGCCGCGGCGAAGGGCGCCTCATCCGGGTACGGATGGCCGCAGCAGGTGTTCGACCAGACGCCGGGGGAGTGGTACTTGGTCAGCGCGCGGCGCTGGATCAGCAGCCGTCCCCGCTCGTCGAAGAGGAAAACCGAGAACGCCCGGTGCAACTGGCCGGGTGGCTGGTGAGCCGAGAGCTTCTCGGCCGTGCCGATGGTGTTGCCGTCCTCGTCTACCAGTTCCAGCATGATCGTTTCTTGTGCGGCGGTCGACGAGCTGTTCGTCGCGGTGACTGGTGTGGTCGGCATAACCATCCTTCGCTTCGGGCCTCGGTGGCCAAGTCTGCCGTACACAAAAGCCCGGTGTCCGCACTTCGGGCGTGTGGCATGTTCGTTCCATGCCACACACCACGGTGCGGGTGTCCGGCGGCTCAGTGGCAGAGCTTCGCCTCGTGCTCGGCGTGCCCCCGGGGTTCGAGCTGGAAGGTGCAGTGTTCGACGTCGAAGTGATGGCCGAGGCATCCTTGCAGGTCATGGAGCATCTTTTCGTGCCCCACCGCGTCCAGCGCGTCCTGGTCGACCACCACGTGCGCGGAGAGAACCGGCATCCCGGACGTGATCGTCCAGGCATGGAGGTCATGGACGTCCGCCACCCCGGGCAGGGCGAGCATATGTGCGCGTACCTCACTCATGTCCACGTCCTTGGGCGCCGCCTCCAGCAGGACGTTCAACGTCTCCCGCAGCAGCTTCACCGTACGTGGAACGATCATGAGCCCGATGAGCAGCCCCGCGATCGGGTCCGCGAGCTGCCACCCGGTGGCCAGGATGATCCCGGCGGAGACCAGCACGGCGAAGGAGCCGAGCGTGTCCGCGAGGACCTCCAGATAAGCGCCGCGCACATTCAGGCTCTCGCTCTGCCCCCGCGTCAGCAGGGAGAGGGAGACGAGGTTGGCGGCCATGCCGATCAGCGCGAAGACGATCGTCAGCCCGCCCCGGGTCTCGGGCGGTGTGATGAAACGCTCGACGGCCTCGTAGAGCAGATAGCCGCCGACGCCGAGCAGCAGCAGACAGTTGGCGAGGGCGGCGAGGATCTCGGCCCGCGCGTAGCCGAAGGTGCGGAACTCGTCCGCGGGTCTGGCCGCGAAGTGGATCGCCAGCAGGGCCATGCCGAGCCCCACCGCGTCCGTCGCCATGTGGGCCGCGTCGGCGATCAGGGCGAGGGAGTCGGAGACGATGCCGCCGATGATCTCCACCACCATCACGGACAGCGTGATCCCCAGCGCGATCCGCAGCCGGCCGCGGTAGGCCGCCGTCGTGGTGCCCGACGGCGGCCCCCCGTGGGTGTGCCCGTGGTTGTGCCCTGCCCCCATGAGGACGCCTCCCGGTCGTCTGACGAGTGCTGACCCCGTCAGTCAACTACGGGTGGGGGGTATCGGGCAACACGGCAGTGAACACCGTTGTCATATGCTCTGACCTGCGGAAATGATGCCAGGTCAGAGCGGTGCGCTGCGTGCTGATCGCAGGATCATCCGATCGGGGCCACCGGGTGGCGCAACCGCCAGCCCTCCCACGCCGACTCGACCATCGCCCGTACGTCGCGGCCGGCCGTCCACCCCAGCTCCCGGGTGGCCACCTCGACGGAGGCGACCGCCCGCGCGGCGTCCCCGGGGCGGCGAGCCTCGGTCACCGCCTCCGTACGGTCCCCGGTGACCTCCGCCACCAGACCGGCCAGCTCGCGCACCGAGACGCCCTCGCCGCGGCCGATGTTCACCGTCAGGTCGTGGCCGCCGGGGTGCCCGGCCAGGTGGCGTGCGGCGGCGAGATGGGCCTCGGCGAGATCGGCGACATGGATGTAGTCGCGTACGCAGGTGCCGTCCGGTGTCGGATAGTCCGCGCCGAAGATCCGGGGCGCCTCGCCCCTGCTGATCCGGTCGAAGAACATCGGGATGATGTTGAACACCCCGGTGTCCGCGAGTTCGGGCAGCGCCGTGCCCGCCACGTTGAAGTACCGCAGACACCCCGTGGAGATTCCGTGTGCCTTGCCGGCCGCCCGGACCAGCCACTCGCCCGCGAGCTTGGTCTCCCCGTACGGATTGATCGGGACGGCGGGCGTGTGCTCCGTGATCAACTCCACATCGGGCACCCCGTACACGGCCGCGGAGGAGGAGAAGAGGAAGCGCCGCACCTTCGCCGCCACGACGGCGTCCAGCAGCACCGTGAGCCCGTACAGATTCTCCCGGTAGTACGTCAGCGGCTGCTCGACGGACTGGCCGACCTGCTTCTTCGCCGCGAGATGGACCACACCGGTGACCCCGTGCCCGGCCAGCACCCGGTCGACGGCCTCCCGGTCCAGCAGCGACGCCCGGACCAGCGGGATCTCCGGCGGCAGCCGCTCGGCGAAGCCGCTCGACAGATCGTCCAGCACGACGACCCGTTCCCCCGCCGCCGTCAGGGAGCGCGCCACATGTGCCCCGATATAACCCGCTCCGCCTGTGATCAGCCATGTCATGCCGTCACCCTAATGCTCCTTCCTGCGCTCCTCCCGGCCCTTCTCCCGATGCTCCTCGGCGCCCACGGTTTGTAGGGCGGACCCCGGATCGACAATGATGATCTCCCCACGGGCCGCTCCCGGCCCTGACGAGGGTGTCCGGGACCGCCGTCCCGTACGGAACAGGGCGTAAACGGGCGATGAACTCGCCCTTCCGTTCATCCGATAGCCTCTGCCGACGTGCCGCCACCCGGATCCCGGGGCCTGCCGCCGCGCACCCAGCCCTGTCAGTGCCAAGGAGTGAGTTCGCCTGTCGACCGCCATCGTCACCGGTGCTCCGGTACCCGGATCGCCGCTCGAAGGCGATCTGCGGTCCCTGGGCTTCGACGTACGGACCGCGTCCGGCGCCGATGAGGCCCGGAGCCTGCTCACCGCGGCCCCCGCGTCCGAGCGCGTCGCACTCGTCGACGCCCGCTTCGTCGGCCATGTCCATGCCCTGCGCCTGGCTCTGACCGATCCGCGCTTCCCCGCCGCCGCGGTCCCCGGGGCGCTCACCGCCCAGCCCGCGGCCCGGGCCGCGCTGCTGACCGCGCTCACGGCCGTGCACGGGGACACGGCCGACGCGCCCGTGGCCGACCGGGCCGCCACCGCGCTCGACGCCGCGGGCACCGCCGTCACCCGCCCCGAGCTGGGGTCGCTCGTCGCCGCCGTACCCGCCGACGCGCCCGCCCGCCAGCAGGCCGAGGCGGCCGTCGCGGCCGTCGACGACGAGGCCGTACGGCTGCGCTCCGCGGTGAAGGCCCGCGACGGCTTCTTCACCACGTTCTGCATCAGCCCCTACTCCCGCTACCTCGCACGCTGGTGCGCCCGCCGGGGCCTCACCCCCAACCAGGTCACCACCGCGTCGCTGATCACCGCCCTGATCGCGGCGGCCTGCGCGGCCACCGGCACCCGCGGCGGCTATGTCGCCGCCGGGGCGCTGCTGCTCTTCTCCTTCGTCCTGGACTGCACCGACGGGCAGCTCGCCCGCTACTCGCTCCAGTACTCCACGATGGGCGCCTGGCTCGACGCGACCTTCGACCGCGCCAAGGAGTACGCGTACTACGCGGGCCTCGCCCTCGGCGCGGCCCGGGGAGGCGATGACGTCTGGGCGCTCGCGCTCGGCGCGATGGTCCTCCAGACCTGCCGCCACGTCGTGGACTTCTCCTTCAACGAGGCCAACGTCGACAGCACGGTCAGCACGGCGGCCGGCGGCAACGGCAAGGCCGTCGTCGGCACCCCCACCGCCGCGCTCTCCAGCAGGCTCGACAGCGTCGGCTGGACGGTCTGGGTACGGCGCATGATCGTGCTGCCGATCGGCGAGCGCTGGGCGATGATCGCCGTGCTCACCGCCCTGACCACACCCCGGATCGTCTTCTACGCGCTCCTCGTCGGCTGCGGCTTCGCCGCCTGCTACACCACCGCGGGACGCGTCCTGCGCTCCGTGACCCGCAAGGCCGTGCGTACCGACCGGGCCGCCGGCGCCCTCGCGGACCTCGCCGACTCGGGACCGCTCGCCGAACTCGTCGCCCGGGTGCTGCGGCGCCCGGCCCGCGCGCTCCCCGGGGCGCTGCCCTTCCTGATCGCCCTGGCGGGCGGCGTCACGGTCGTCGCCGCGGCGGCCTTCGCCCCGCTGGGGACCACCGGGCCGGGTGAGCCGCGCTTCGACGCCGCCGTGCTCCTCGGCGGCGCCCTGGTGTACGTCCTGACCTCGGGGTTCGCCGTCGCCCGCCGGATGGGCGGCGCGCTCGACTGGCTCATACCGCCGGTCTTCCGGGCGGCCGAGTACGGCACCGTTCTGGTGCTCGCCGCCCGCGCCGACGTCCCCGGCGCGCTGCCGGCGGCGTTCGGGCTGGTCGCGGCGGTCGCCTACCATCACTACGACTCGGTGTACCGCGTCCGCGGCGGCTCCGGCGCCCCGCCCCGGGGGCTCGTCCGGGCGCTGGGCGGACACGAGGGCCGCACCCTGCTGGTCGCCCTGTGCGCCGCCTTCTCCACCCGCGCCTTCGACCTCCCGCTGGAACTGACGGTGCTCGCCGTCGCCGTGGCACTGATCGCGCTCGTGGAGTCCATCCGGTTCTGGGTGTCCTCCGGAGCCCCCGCCGTACACGACGAAGGAGAACCCGCATGATCGGCCTCGTACTCGCAGCCGGAGCAGGACGGCGTCTGCGCCCCTACACCGACACGCTGCCCAAGGCCCTCGTGCCGGTCGATCCGGCGGGGGAGGGCACCACCACCGTCCTCGACCTGACCCTGGGCAACTTCGCGGAGGTCGGGCTGACCGAGGCCGCGATCGTCGTCGGCTACCGCAAGGAGGCCGTGTACGAGCGCAAGGCCGCCCTGGAGCAGAAGTACGGCCTCAAGCTCACCCTCGTCGACAACGACAAGGCCGAGGAGTGGAACAACGCGTACTCGCTGTGGTGCGCCCGGGACATCCTGGCGCGTGGCGTGATCCTCGCCAACGGCGACACCGTCCACCCCGTCTCCGTCGAGAAGACGCTCCTCGCCGCGCGCGGCGAGGGCCGCAGGATCATCCTCGCCCTCGACACGGTCAAGTCCCTCGCGGACGAGGAGATGAAGGTCATCACCGACGGTGAGCGCGGCGTACGCCGGATCACCAAGCTGATGGACCCGGCCACCGCCACCGGCGAGTACATCGGGGTCACCCTCATCGAGCCCGAGGCCGCAGCCGACCTCGCGGACGCACTCAAGGCCACCTTCGAGAAGGACCCCGACCTCTACTACGAGGACGGCTACCAGGAACTGGTGAACCGCGGCTTCACCCTCGACGTCGCGCCCATCGGGGACATCCCCTGGGTCGAGATCGACAACCACGCCGACCTCGCGAAGGGCCGGGAGATCGCGTGCCAGTACTGACCCGGCTCATCCCGTCGCCGGTCGTCGTGGACATCAGGCCCGGCGCCATGGACGACCTCGCCGGGCTCCTCGCCGACCAGCGGATCTCCAGCTCGGGAAAGCTCTCGATCGCCGTCAGCGGCGG
The DNA here is from genome assembly GCF_042756365.1 of Streptomyces sp. NPDC059092. Taxonomy (NCBI): domain Bacteria; kingdom Bacillati; phylum Actinomycetota; class Actinomycetes; order Kitasatosporales; family Streptomycetaceae; genus Streptomyces; species Streptomyces sp. NPDC059092. The sequence continues at coordinate 40,192 of NZ_JBHZEJ010000017.1, read as the reverse complement.
CTCGGGGCAGGCGCTGCGCGAGAGGCTCGCGCCGGTGCTCCCCGACGCCGACTGGTACGCCGTGGCCGACGGCACGATCGACTCGGCGGTCCGGCTCGCCGACGACATCAAGGGCAAGCGGTACGACGCCGTGGTGGGCCTCGGCGGCGGCAAGATCATCGACGTGGCGAAGTACGCGGCGGCCCGGGTCGGGCTGCCCATGGTGGCCGTCGCCACCAACCTCTCGCACGACGGCATCTGCTCGCCCGTCTCCATCCTCGACAACGACAACGGCCGCGGCTCGTACGGCGTCCCGACGCCCATCGCCATGGTCGTCGACCTCGACGTCATCCGGGACGCGCCGGTCCGCTTCGTCCGCTCCGGCATCGGGGACGCGGTCTCCAACATCTCGGCCATCGCGGACTGGGAGCTCTCGCACCGGGTCAACGGCGAGCCGGTCGACGGACTGGCCGCCGCCATGGCCCGTACGGCGGGGGAGGCCGTGCTGCGCCACCCCGGCGGGGTCGGCGACGACGAGTTCCTGACCGTGCTGGCCGAGGCGCTGGTCCTCTCCGGCATCGCGATGTCGATCAGCGGGGACACCCGCCCCTCGTCCGGCGCCTGCCATGAGATCAGCCACGCCTTCGACCTCCTCTACCCGGGCCGCTCCGCGCTCCACGGCGAACAGGTCGGCTTCGGTGCCGCCTTCGCCATGCGGCTGCGCGGCGCCGAGGAGGAGTCACTGCTGTTCACCGAGGTGCTACGGCGCCACGGCCTGCCCGTGCTGCCCGAGGAGATCGGCTTCACCGTCGACGAGTTCGTACGGGCCGTCGCCTACGCGCCGCAGACCCGGCCGGGCCGTTTCACCATCCTTGAGCACCTCGACCTGTCCACCGACCAGATCAGGGACGCGTACGCCGACTATGCCTCGACCCTCAGTAGCTGAACTCCGCCCGGTCGTCCACCCGGAAGGAGTGAAGGACCGGCGCAGTGGTGAGCACTGGGCGGGACGCCTGTACATGCGGGAAATCTCGCTGCACATCGACCCGTACCTGGTGAACACCCGGATCACGCCCAACCAGCTCACCTACCTCATGGTGGTGGTGGGGATCATCGGCGGCGCCGCGCTGCTGCTGCCCGGCCTGCCGGGCGCGATCCTCGCGGTCGTCCTCTTCCAGGTCTATCTGCTGCTCGACTGCGTCGACGGCGAGGTGGCCCGCTGGCGCGGACAGACCTCCATCACCGGCGTCTACCTCGACCGGATCGGCCACTACCTCTGCGAGGCCGCGCTGCTGGTCGGCTTCGGGGTGCGCGGCGCCGACGTGTTCCACCAGAACGGCACCTCCACCAACTGGCTGTGGGCCTTCCTCGGCACGCTCGCCGCGCTCGGCGCGATCCTGATCAAGGCCGAGACCGACCTGGTGGACGTGGCCAGGCAGCGCAGCGGACTGCCCGCCGTCAAGGACGAGGCGTCCGTGCCGCGCTCCTCCGGTCTCGCGCTGGCCCGCCGCGCCGCCGCCATGCTCAAGTTCCACCGGCTCGTCGGCGGCATCGAGGCCAGCCTCTTCATCCTCGTGGTGGCGATCCTCGACCAGATCAACGGCGACCTGTTCTTCACCCGGCTCGGGATCGCGGTCCTCGCCGGCATCGCCCTGCTCCAGACCCTGCTCCACCTGGTCTCCATCCTGGCGTCCAGCAGGCTGAGGTGAGTGACATGCGGCCAGGGCCTGTCCGGCGGATCTTCGCGGGCCCGCGACGCCTGGCACGGCACCTCGCCGCGTTGTCGGACTCGTCCAAGTACGTCCAGGCCATCGAGGGCGACGCCGATCCTCCGCCTTGCGACGCACCGCACCGGACGCCGCGGGCTGATCCGCAAAGATCCACCGGACAGACCCTCGGCGCGGTGATCATCACGATGGGTGACCGCCCCGGCGATCTGCGTGCGCTGCTCGACTCCGTCCTCCGCCAGGACGGCGACCCGGTCGAGATCGTCGTGGTCGGGAACGGTGCCCCGGTGGGCGCCGTTCCGCCCGGCGTACGGACCGTGGAGGTGCCGGAGAACCTCGGCATCCCCGGCGGCCGCAACATCGGCATCGAGGCCTTCGGGCCGGCCGGCTCCGACGTGGACGTCCTGCTCTTCCTGGACGACGACGGGCTGCTGCCCCGGACCGACACAGCCGCGCTGATCCGCGACGCCTTCGCCGCCGACCCCGTCCTCGGCATCGTCAGCTTCCGGATCACCGACCCGGAGACCGGCCTCACCCAGCGCCGGCACGTGCCCCGGCTGCGCGCCTCGGACCCGCTGCGCTCCTCCCGCGTGACGACCTTCCTCGGCGGCGCCAACGCCGTACGGACGAAGGTCCTCGCGGAGGTCGGCCCGCTGCCCGAGGACTTCTTCTACGCCCACGAGGAGACCGACCTCGCCTGGCGGGCCCTGGACGCGGGGTGGATGATCGACTACCGCGCGGACATGGTGCTGAACCACCCGACGATGCCGCCGTCCCGGCACGCCGTCTACCACCGCATGGTGGCCCGGAACCGGGTCTGGCTGGCCCGCCGTAACCTCCCCGCCCCGGTCGTCCCGCTCTATCTCGGAGTATGGCTGCTGCTCACGCTGGTGCGCCGGCCGTCCGTGCCCGCCCTGAAAGCCTGGTTCGGGGGGTTCCGGGAAGGCTGGGCGACCCCGTGCGGTCCGCGGCGCCCCATGAAGTGGCGTACGGTATGGCGGCTGACCCGGCTGGGCCGACCGCCTGTCGTCTGACAAGCTCAGTTCTGAGAGCATCGGATCAGGGTCTGAATACCCGGGGCCTGGCCGTCCGCGCCTGTGCCCGACCGGCCGCGCATCTTGAACACGAAAGTTTCAACTTGTGAGTGACACAACCCATGAGGGCGCGATCGCTGTGAGCGCCCCCCCTTCGCCCGACGACGGTCTGTCATCGGCGGAGCTCGCCGCCAAGTACGGCCTGTCGGTGAGCGGTGCCCGGCCAGGGCTGCGCGACTACGTCCGGCAGCTCTGGGGCCGTCGGCACTTCATCCTGGCCTTCTCCCAGGCGAAGCTCACGGCCCAGTACAGCCAGGCGAAGCTGGGGCAGCTCTGGCAGGTGGCGACCCCGCTGCTGAACGCCGCTGTCTATTACCTGATCTTCGGGCTGATCCTCCAGACCAAGCGGGGCATCCCGCAGGAGGTCTTCGTCCCGTTCCTGGTGACCGGCGTCTTCGTCTTCACCTTCACCCAGAGTTCGGTGATGGCCGGGGTCCGCGCCATCTCCGGGAATCTGGGGCTCGTCCGGGCCCTGCACTTCCCCCGGGCGTCGCTGCCGGTCTCCTTCTCCCTCCAGCAGCTTCAGCAACTCCTTTTCTCCATGGTCGTCCTGGTCACGGTGGCGGTCATCTTCGGGAGTTATCCGAGCCTGAGCTGGCTGCTGATCCTGCCCGCCCTGGCGCTCCAGTTCCTCTTCAACACCGGCCTGGCGCTGATCATGGCGCGACTGGGCAGCAAGACGCCCGACCTCGCCCAGCTCATGCCGTTCGTGATGCGCACGTGGATGTACGCGTCGGGCGTGATGTTCTCGATCCCGATCATGCTCAAGGGCAAGCCGGGCTGGATCGCCGACGTGCTCCAGTACAACCCGGCCGCGATCTACATGGATCTGGTCAGGTTCGCGCTGATCGACGGGTACGGCTCGGAGAATCTGCCCGCGCACGTCTGGCTCGTCGCACTGGCCTGGTCCGTGCTGATGGGCATCGTCGGTTTCGTGTATTTCTGGAAGGCTGAGGAGCGGTACGGCCGTGGCTGAGGACAACAAGCAGGGACGCGTCCCCACGGTCATCGCCGACGATGTGCACATCGTGTACCGCGTCAACGGCGGTGGCGGCGGCAAGGGCAGCGCGACCGCGGCCCTGAGCCGCATACTCCGCCGCGACAAGGGGGAGTCGCGGGGCGTCCGCAAGGTCCACGCCGTGCGGGGCGTCACCTTCACCGCGTACCGCGGCGAGGCGATCGGCCTGATCGGCACCAACGGTTCCGGCAAGTCGACCTTGCTGCGCGCCATCGCGGGGCTGCTGCCCGCCGAGAGCGGCAAGGTCTTCACCGACGGCCAGCCGTCGCTGCTCGGCGTCAACGCCGCGCTGATGAACGACCTGACCGGTGAACGCAACGTCATCCTCGGCGGTCTGGCCATGGGGATGTCGCGTGAACAGATCCGGGAGCGCTACCAGTCGATCGTCGACTTCTCCGGCATCAACGAGAAGGGCGACTTCATCACGCTCCCGATGCGCACGTACTCCTCGGGCATGGCCGCCCGGCTCCGGTTCTCCATCGCCGCCGCCAAGGACCATGACGTCCTGATGATCGACGAGGCGCTGGCCACCGGTGACCGCAAGTTCCAGATCCGTTCCGAGCAGCGGATCCGCGAACTGCGCAAGGAGGCCGGCACGGTCTTCCTGGTCAGTCACAGCAACAAGTCGATCAGGGACACCTGCGACCGTGTGCTGTGGCTGGAGAAGGGCGAGCTGCTGATGGACGGTCCGACCGACGAGGTCATCAAGGCGTACGAGAAGGAGACCGGCAAGTAGGCCGGGACGCCCGAGAGGTATGACAACGCCCCCGCCCCAGCGATCGGACGGGGGCGTTGTCATGGCGTGAACCGGCGTTGTCATGGCACAAACCGATCACAGCGGGTCAAAGATCGGTCAAGTCCGGTGGGTCGGGGGAAGGTTGGCAGGTATTGCCGCGTTCTTGTCATACGACCAACACCCCGACGTGTTCCTGTTGGCCGTACAACGTAAGCTGGGTCGGACCGATTCGCGGCAAGTGAGGCGGTACCCACGGGCGATCCGGCCGTCAGCAGGCCTCCGCTACTCGGAGGCGCGGGCGGCGTGTCCGAAATGGGATGTATTGGGTTGGCAGTGTAGAACGGGAGATGTGACGGCAATGACGGAAAATCTCCAGCTCCGCGATGATTCCGCCGTCCGCGTAACGGGTAGCGCGCAGTGACGGGCCCCCCGGATGTGCGCCCCGACCACTCCTCGCGCGCCACGCTCGACAAGGCCGCGGACGAGAACTTCCCCGTGGCCCCCTTCTTCCTGCCGCGCGCCTGGCGCGACGACCTGATGGCGGTGTACGGGTACGCCCGCCTCGTCGACGACATCGGTGACGGCGATCTCGCCCCCGGCGGCGCCGACGCCCGCCACCTGGGCGTCGCCCCCGCCCTCGCCGACGACAGGACCGCGGTGCTCGACGCCTTCGAGACCGACCTGCGGCGGGTCTTCGACCCACACGGCGACGCCCCCGGCCATCCGCTGCTGCGCGCCCTGGCCCCGACGGTACGGCGCCGCTCCCTGCCCCTCGATCCGTTCCTCGGACTGATCGAGGCCAACCGCCAGGACCAGATGGTGCGGCGGTACGAGACCTACGACGACCTGCTCGCCTACTGCGAGCTCTCCGCCAACCCGGTCGGCCGCCTCGTCCTCGGGATCACCGGCACCGCGAGCCCCGAGCGGCTGCGCCGCTCCGACGCCGTCTGCACGGCACTCCAGATCGTCGAACACCTCCAGGACGTGACCGAGGACCTCGGCCGCGACCGGATCTACCTCCCCGCCGAGGACATGAAGCGCTTCCATGTCACCGAGGCGGACCTGGCCGTTCCCACCGCGAACGCCTCCGTACGCTCCCTGGTCGCCCACGAGGCCGAGCGCGCCCGGCTGCTGCTGGACGAAGGCACCGCCCTGGTGGGCAGCGTCCACGGCAGGCTCCGCCTCCTCCTCGCCGGATTCGTGGCGGGAGGGCGCGCCGCCCTCGCGTCGATCGCGGCGGCCGGGCACGATGTGCTCCCCGGGCCGCCCAAACCCACCAAGCCGCGTCTGCTGCGTGAAGTGGGAGCTGTTTTGCGAAGTGCGCACAGAGAGGGGTGAGCCGGAACGTGGAGGGACAGACGCCGATGTCCGCGCCGGTACTGGCGGCCTACAGCTACTGCGAGGCCGTCACCGGGCAGCAGGCCCGTAATTTCGCCTACGGCATCAGGCTGCTGCCGACCGACAAGCGGCAGGCCATGTCCGCGCTGTACGCCTTCTCCCGGAGGGTGGACGACATCGGGGACGGCACGCTCGCGCCCGAGGTCAAGCAGTCCCGGCTCGAAGAGACCCGGGCGCTGCTGGACCGGGTCAGGGCGGGCGAGGTGGACGACGACGACACCGACCCCGTGGCGGTGGCCGTCGCGGACACGGCACGCCGCTTCCCGGTGCCCCTCGACGGGCTCGACGAGCTGATCGACGGCGTCCTGATGGACGTCAGGGACGACACGTACGAGACCTGGGACGACCTCAAGGTCTACTGCCGGTGTGTCGCGGGCGCCATCGGCCGGGTCTCCCTCGGCGTGTTCGGCACCGCGCCCGGCGCCCCCGGGGCCGAGCGCGCCGCCGAGTACGCCGACACGCTGGGCCTCGCCCTCCAGCTCACCAACATCCTCCGGGACGTCCGCGAGGACGCGGCCAACGGCCGTACGTACCTGCCCGCCGACGACCTCGCCAAGTTCGGCTGCTCCGCCGGGTTCCACAGTGCCACCCCGGCGCCGGGCGCCGACTTCGCCGGACTGGTCCACTTCGAGGTCCGCCGCGCCCGCGCGCTCTTCGCCGAGGGCTACCGGCTGCTGCCGATGCTCGACCGGCGCAGCGGCGCCTGCGTCGCCGCCATGGCCGGCATCTACCGCCGGCTGCTCGACCGCATCGAGCGCGACCCCGAGGCCGTGCTCCGTGGCCGGGTCTCGCTCCCCGGCCACGAGAAGGCGTACGTCGCCGTGCGCGGGCTCTCCGGCCTCGACGCCAGGACCATCTCCCGGCAGGCCGTCAGGAGGCGCGGCTGATGCGGGAGCCGAGACCGGTCGCCCCCGCTTCGTCGCACGCATGTCCGCACGAAGGATGCTCAACCTCCCGTGGAGATGACGCGTCCCTGACTGCGGAGGGCTCCACGGCACCGCACCGCCCCACGGGTCCGACAACAAGGGGGAACGCATGACAACGGCCGACGGAGGCCGGGCCCGCCGCGCCGTGGTGGTCGGCGGCGGGCTCGCCGGAATCACCGCAGCCCTCCAGCTCGCCGACGCGGGCGTACGGGTGACCCTCCTCGAAGGCCGGCCGCGCCTCGGCGGACTCGCCTTCTCCTTCCGCCGCGGGGACCTCACCGTCGACAACGGCCAGCACGTCTACCTGCGCTGCTGTACCGCGTACCGCTGGTTCCTCGACCGGGTGGACGGCGCCGCGCTCGCCCCCCTCCAGGACCGCCTCGACGTCCCCGTCCTGGACGTCGGCGGGAGACGGCCCCGGCTCGGCCGGATCCGCCGCACCGCCCTGCCCGTACCGCTGCACCTCGCGCCCGGACTCGCGGCGTACCCGCACCTCTCGCTCGCCGAGCGCGCCTCCGTGGCCCGTGCCGCGTTCGCCCTCCAGCGGCTCGACCTCACGGACCCCGCGCTGGACGGCACCGACTTCGCCACCTGGCTCCACCGCCACGGACAGTCGGCCCGTACGGTCGAAGCGCTCTGGGACCTCGTCGGGGTGGCCACCCTCAACGCCACCGCGCCGGACGCCTCCCTGGCGCTCGCCGCGATGGTCTTCAAGACCGGGCTGCTCTCCGAGCCCGGCGCCGCCGACATCGGCTGGTCCCGTGTCCCGCTCGGCGACCTGCACGACACCCTGGCCCGCAAGACCCTGGACGCGGCAGGTGTACGCACCGAGCTGCGCGCCCGGGCCGGCGCGGTCACCCGCGCCGCGGACGGCGGCTGGCACGTCGACCTGGACGGCGAACGGCTCGACGCGGACGCCGTCGTCCTCGCCGTACCCCAGCGCGAGGCCCACGCCCTGCTGCCCGAGGGCGCGCTCGACGCCCCCGACCGGCTGCTGGAGATCGCCGACGCGCCCATCATCAACCTGCACGTCGTGTACGACCGCCGGGTGCTGCGCCGCCCGTTCTTCGCCGCACTGGGCTCGCCCGTCCAGTGGGTCTTCGACCGGACCCACGCCTCGGGACTGACGGACGGCCAGTACCTGGCGGTCTCCCAGTCCGCCGCCCAGGACGAGATCGACACCCCGGTCGCGGAGCTGCGCGCGCGCTACCTCCCCGAACTGGAACGGCTCCTGCCCGCCGCGCGCGGCGCGGAGGTACGGGACTTCTTCGTCACCCGGGAGCGGACGGCGACGTTCGCCCCCGCCCCTGGCGTGGGACGGCTCCGCCCGGATGCCCGTACCCGCGCCCCCGGCCTCTTCCTGGCCGGCGCATGGACCGCCACCGGCTGGCCCGCGACGATGGAGGGCGCGGTGCGGAGCGGCCTCGACGCCGCGGGCGCCGCTCTCCCCGCACTCGGACACCGCCATCACCACCCCTTGCAGGAGGCGGTATGAGCCCGAGTACTGCACCGACGAGTACTGGAACAAGAGGAGAGACCGTGCCGACCGTGCCCCCGGCCCACCCGGTTGTCGACACCGCGGACGTCTACGCGCTGCTGGAACGGGGACGGACCCTGTCCACGCCCGTGCTGCGCGCCGCCGTCGACCGGCTGGCCACCCCCATGGACACCGTCGCCGCCTACCACTTCGGCTGGATCGACGCCGAGGGCCGCCCCGCCGACGGCGACGGCGGCAAGGCCGTCCGCCCCGCGCTCGCCCTGCTCTCCGCGGAAGCGGCCGGCGCCGCCCCCGAGAAGGGCGTCCCCGGCGCCGTCGCCGTGGAACTCGTCCACAACTTCTCGCTGCTGCACGACGACCTGATGGACGGCGACGAGCAGCGCCGCCACCGCGACACCGTGTGGAAGGTGCACGGCCCCGCGCAGGCCATTCTTGTCGGTGACGCCCTGTTCGTCCTGGCCAACGAGGTGCTGCTGGAGCTGGGCACCGTCGAGGCGGGCCGCGCCGCCCGCCGGCTGACCACCGCCACCCGCAAGCTGATCGACGGCCAGGCCCAGGACATCTCCTACGAGCACCGCCAGCGGGTCACCGTCGAGGAGTGCCTGGAGATGGAGGGCAACAAGACCGGCGCGCTGCTCGCCTGCGCCGTCTCCATCGGCGCGGTCCTCGGCGGCGCCGACGACCGCACGGCCGACACCCTGGAGTCGTACGGACACCACCTCGGCCTCGCCTTCCAGGCCGTCGACGACCTGCTCGGCATCTGGGGCGATCCGGAGGCCACCGGGAAGCAGACCTGGAGCGACCTGCGCCAGCGCAAGAAGTCCCTGCCGGTCGTCGCCGCGCTCGCCGAGGGCGGACCGGCCTCGGAACGGCTCGGTGAACTGCTCGCCGCCGACGCCAAGAGCAACGACTTCGAGAGCTTCTCGGAGGAGGAGTTCGCGAACAGGGCGGCGCTCATCGAGGAGGCGGGTGGCCGCGAGTGGACCTCCCAGGAGGCCCGCAGGCAGCAAGCCATCGCCATCGAGGCCCTGGATCACGTGGACATGCCGGAAAAGATCCGCGCGCAGCTCGTCGCACTCGCGGACTTCGTCGTCGTACGAAAGAGATGATCACCATTCCCATATGACCGCAGTCGCCGTCCTGCGCCACCGGCACCGGACGACGGAGACCCCAGGCACAGCAGAAGAACACCACTGCACGAAGGGGAAGCCATGACAGCGACGACCGACGGAAGCACCGGGGCCCTGGGACCCCGCGCAACCTCGGCCAGCGGACCGACCGACACCACCACTCTCCCCGCCGCGGACGGTGACCTCCGGGTCGCCGCCGAGCGGGCCACCGCACGATCCGTCGAGCACCTGCTCGGCCGGCAGGACGCCCAGGGGTGGTGGAAAGGGGACCTGGCCACCAATGTGACGATGGACGCCGAGGACCTGCTGCTCCGTCAGTTCCTGGGCGTGCAGGACCCCCGTACCACCGAGGCGGCGGCCCTCTTCATCCGCGGCGAACAGCGCGCCGACGGCACCTGGGCCACCTTCTACGGAGGTCCCCCCGAACTCTCCGCCACCATCGAGGCCTATGTCGCGCTGCGGCTGGCCGGGGACCGGCCCGGCGACCCGCACATGGCGCGCGCCTCCCAATGGGTACGGGACCACGGCGGGATCGCCGCGAGCCGGGTCTTCACCCGGATCTGGCTGGCCCTCTTCGGCTGGTGGAAGTGGGACGACCTCCCCGAACTGCCGCCCGAACTGATCTTCCTGCCCAAGTGGTTCCCGCTCAACATCTACGACTTCGGCTGCTGGGCCCGGCAGACCATCGTGCCCCTCACCATCGTCTCCGCGAAGCGGCCCGTACGGCCCGCCCCCTTCGCCCTCGACGAACTCCACGCCGACGCGGCCCGCCCCCACCGGCCGCTCGCATCCGTGACGAGCTGGGACGGCGCCTTCCAGCGGCTCGACAAGGCCCTGCACGCCTACCACCGCTTCGCACCGCGCCTGCTGCGCCGTACCGCGATGAACGCCGCCGCCCGCTGGATCATCGAACGGCAGGAGAACGACGGCTGCTGGGGCGGGATCCAGCCACCCGCCGTCTACTCCGTCATCGCCCTGCACCTGCTCGGCTACGACCTCGACCACCCGATCATGCGCGCCGGACTCGAATCGCTCGACCGGTTCGCGGTCCGGCGCGAGGACGGCGCCCGGATGATCGAGGCGTGCCAGTCCCCGGTCTGGGACACCTGCCTCGCCACCATCGCGCTCGCCGACGCGGGACTGAGCCCGGACCACCCCGCCCTGGTCAAGGCCGCCGACTGGATGATCGGCGAGCAGATCGTCCGCCCGGGGGACTGGGCGGTGCGCAGACCCGGACTCGTCCCCGGCGGCTGGGCGTTCGAGTTCCACAACGACAACTACCCCGACATCGACGACACCGCCGAGGTCGTCCTCGCGCTGCGCCGGGTCGGTCACCCCGACCCCGACCGGGTCGAGGCGGCCGTCGACCGCGGCACCCGGTGGAACCTCGGCATGCAGTCGCGCAACGGGGCCTGGGGCGCCTTCGACGCCGACAACACCAGCCCGTTCCCCAACCGGCTGCCCTTCTGCGACTTCGGCGAGGTCATCGACCCGCCGTCCGCCGACGTGACCGCGCACGTCGTCGAGATGCTCGCCTACGAGGGCAAGTCCCACCACCCCGCCACCCGGCGCGGCATCGAGTGGCTGCTCGCCGAACAGGAGACCACCGGCGCCTGGTTCGGCCGCTGGGGCGTCAACTACGTCTACGGCACCGGGGCGGTGGTGCCCGCCCTCACCGCGGCCGGACTGCCGCCCTCCCACCCCGCGATCAGGCGCGCCGTCACCTGGCTCGAATCCGTCCAGAACGAGGACGGCGGCTGGGGCGAGGACCTGCGCTCCTACCGCGAGGAGAAGTGGATCGGGCACGGTGCCACCACCGCCTCCCAGACAGCCTGGGCGCTCCTCGCCCTCCTCGCCGCGGGGGAGCACGGCAGCGAGGCCGTCGAACGGGGCATCGCCTCGCTCGCGGCGACCCAGTGCGAGGACGGCTCCTGGGACGAGCCGTACTTCACGGGCACCGGCTTCCCGTGGGACTTCTCCATCAACTACCACCTCTACCGGCAGGTCTTCCCGCTGACGGCGCTCGGCCGCTACCTCCACGGTGAACCGAAGGCCCTAGCCACCCGCTCCGGCGTCCGACAGGGCATCTGATGGAGCGGTCCCCAGGACCGTCCGTCCGTCCCGGTACGCCGCTGCTGATCGCCTGCGCGCTCTCCATCGAGCGCTTCGCCCTGCGGGGTTCGGGGCGGGGCGCCGCGGCGGGCCCCGTCACCGTGCTCCGTACGGGCATGGGCCCCAGGAACGCCGAGCGCGCCGTGGTGCGCGCGCTCGCCGGGCCCCGGCACGCCGACGCGGCCGTCATCGCCGCCGGATTCTGCGCCGGGCTCACCCCGGGGATGAACCCGGGCGACCTGATCGTCGCCGATGAGACCCGCGACCGGTACGGCACCGCCCCCTGCACGGGCACCGGCCTCCTCGTGGACGCGCTGACCCGGGCCGTACCGGGGCGCACGGTCCACACCGGCCCGCTGACCGGCTCCGACCACGTCGTACGCGGTCAGGAACGGTCCGCGCTGCGCGCCACGGGGGCGCTCGCGGTCGACATGGAATCCGCCGCCACGCTGCGGTGCGCCCTGGCCGCCGGGCCACGCCCGGTTGCGGCCGTCCGGGTGGTCGTGGACGCTCCGGAGCATGAGCTCGTCCGTATCGGCACAGTGCGCGGTGGAATATCGGCTTTCCATGTTCTTCGTGCCGTCCTTCCAGCTTTCTATGAATGGCACCGTTCTTTGCTGCTCCCCAGGAGGTGAGCTAGATGGCCATGCCACTCCGTCAGACCATCAGGGTCGGGACGTACCTCTTCGAACAGAAGCTCCGCAGGCGTGAGAAGTTCCCGCTGATCGTCGAGCTGGAACCCCTCTTCGCCTGCAATCTGGCCTGCGAGGGCTGCGGCAAGATCCAGCATCCCGCCGGGGTGCTGAAACAGCGCATGCCCGTGGCCCAGGCCGTCGGGGCGGTGCTGGAGTCCGGGGCGCCCATGGTCTCCATCGCCGGCGGCGAACCGCTGATGCACCCCCAGATGGACGAGATCGTCAGGCAGCTCGTGGCCCGGCGGAAGTACGTCTTCCTCTGCACCAACGCCATGCTGCTGCGGAAGAAGATCGAGAAGTTCACCCCCTCGCCCTACTTCGCCTTCGCCGTGCACATCGACGGACTGCGCGAGCGGCACGACGAGTCAGTCGCGAAGGAAGGGGTGTTCGACGAGGCCGTCGCCGCGATCAAGGAAGCCAAGCGGCGCGGATTCCGGGTGACCACCAACTCCACCTTCTTCAACACCGATACCCCGCAGACCATCATCGAGGTGCTCAACTACCTCAATGACGACCTGAAGGTGGACGAGATGATGATCTCGCCCGCCTACGCCTACGAGAAGGCCCCCGACCAGGAGCACTTCCTGGGTGTCGAGCAGACCCGGGAGCTGTTCAAGAAGTCGTTCGCCGGCGGCAACCGGGCGCGCTGGCGCCTCAATCACTCGCCGCTCTTCCTGGACTTCCTCGAAGGCAAGGCCGACTTCCCCTGCACCGCGTGGGCCATCCCCAACTACTCGCTCTTCGGCTGGCAGCGCCCCTGCTACCTGATGAGCGACGGTTACGTCCCGACGTACCGTCAGCTCATCGAGGAGACCGACTGGACCAAGTACGGCCGTGGCAAGGACCCGCGCTGCGCCAACTGCATGGCGCACTGCGGCTACGAACCGACCGCCGTCCTCGCCACCATGGGCTCCCTCAAGGAGTCCCTGCGCGCGGCCCGCGAAACGGTCGTCGGAACCCGGTGACGGCATGACCACGGGAGAGCCGGCGGCGCGGGGACCCCTCGCGCCGCCGGCCCCGCCGGTCGCGCGCCGCGTCCAGGGAGGACGGCGGGCGCCCTCGGAGGCTCCCGCCGCCACCGTGAGCTCAACGAATCCGAGAGGGGTCCGAGCGTGTCAGTCTTGGAGCACATCCGGGGGCCGCACGATCTCAAGGCACTGACGGCGAGCGAACTCGACGAACTGACCGGGGACATCAGAGCGTTCCTGATCCAGGCGGTGGCGAGGACCGGGGGCCATCTCGGGCCCAACCTCGGGGTGGTGGAGCTGACCGTCGCCCTGCACCGGGCCTTCGACTCGCCCGCCGACCGCATCCTGTGGGACACCGGCCACCAGGCGTACGTCCACAAACTCCTCACCGGCAGAAAGGACTTCTCCAAACTGCGGAGCAAGGGCGGCCTCTCCGGCTACCCCTCCCGCGAGGAGTCGGAGCACGACGTCATCGAGAACTCGCACGCCTCCACCGTGCTCGGCTGGGCCGACGGCCTCGCCAAGGCCAGGGAGGTACTCGGCGGGGAGGACCATGTCGTCGCGGTCATCGGGGACGGCGCCCTCACCGGCGGCATGGCCTGGGAGGCGCTGAACAACATCGCCGCCGCCAAGGACCGCCCGCTGATCATCGTCGTCAACGACAACGAACGGTCGTACGGGCCGACGATCGGCGGCCTCGCCGACCATCTCGCCACGCTCCGCACCACCGACGGCTACGAGAGGTTCCTCGCCTGGGGCAAGGAGGTGCTGCACAACACCCCCGTCGTGGGCCGGCCCCTGTACGGGTCGCTGCACGGGGCGAAGAAGGGGTTCAAGGACGCCTTCGCCCCCCAGGGGATGTTCGAGGACCTCGGCCTCAAGTACGTCGGACCGATCGACGGCCACGACATCGCCGCCCTGGAGTCGGCGTTCCACCGGGCCAAACGCTTCCACGGCCCCGTACTGGTCCACTGCCTCACCGAGAAGGGCCGCGGCTACGCCCCGGCGCTGGAGGACGAGGCGGACCGCTTCCACACCGTCGGGGTGATGGACCCGCTTACCTGCGAGCCGCTGACACCGGCCGCGGGCCCCTCCTGGACGTCGGTGTTCCGCGACGAGATCGCCGAGATCGGGGCGGAGCGCCCCGACGTCGTGGCGATCACGGCGGCCATGCTGCACCCCGTGGGGCTGACGAAGTTCGCCGAACGGTTCCCCGACCGGATCTGGGACGTGGGGATCGCGGAGCAGCACGCGGTGGTCTCCGCCGCGGGACTCGCCACCGGCGGACTCCATCCCGTCGTCGCCGTCTACGCGACCTTCCTGAACCGCGCCTTCGACCAGCTGCTGATGGATGTCGCCCTGCACCGCCGCGGAGTGACGTTCGTCCTGGACCGGGCCGGGGTCACCGGGGTGGACGGCGCCTCGCACAACGGCATGTGGGACATGTCGATGCTCCAGTGCGTGCCAGGACTGCGGATCGCCGCGCCGCGCGACGCCGGCCAGCTGCGCGCCCAGCTCCGCGAGGCCGTCGCCGTCGACGACGCGCCGACCGTGCTGCGCTTCCCCAAGGAAGCGGTGGGACCGGTGATCCCCGCGGTCGGGCGCGTCGGCGGTATGGACGTCCTGCGCCGGGCGCCGGACGGCACCGCTGACGTGCTCCTCGTCGCGGTCGGCGCGCTCGCACCGGTCTGCCTCGGCGCCGCCGAGCTCCTCGCGGAGCGCGGCATCGGCTGCACCGTGGTCGACCCGCGCTGGGTCAAACCCGTCGACGAACAGCTCGCGCCGCTGGCCGAGCGGCACCGGCTGGTCGCGGTCGCGGAGGACAACTGCCGTAGCGGCGGCGTGGGTTCGGCCGTCGGCCAGTCGCTGCGCGACGCGGGGGTCGACGTACCGCTGCGTACCTTCGGCATCCCCGAACAGTTCCTGGCACACGCCAAACGCGGCGAGGTGCTGGCCGACATCGGCCTCACCCCGGTCGAGATCGCGGGGCGGATCACCACCGCCCTGACGGGCAAGGAGAGGGCGCGATGAACGGATCCCCCCAGCCGGGTCCGCCGGGCCGGCCGGCGCCGTCCAAGGGGTTCGACCTGCCGAGCCTCCTCGCGGAGCGCGGCGCCGAGCGTTACGAGCTGCACACCAGACACCTCAACCACCAGCTCCCGCGCATGCTGCACACCATCGGCTTCGACCGGGTCTACGAGCGGGCCGAGGGAGCCTACTTCTGGGACGCGGACGGCAACGACTACCTGGACATGCTCGCGGGCTTCGGCGTGATGGGCCTCGGCCGGCACCACCCCGTCGTACGCAAGGCCCTCCACGACGTCCTCGACGCCTCCCTCGCCGACCTCACCCGCTTCGACTGCCAGCCGCTGCCCGGCCTCCTCGCCGAGAAACTGCTCGCCCACAGCCCGCACCTGGACCGGGTGTTCTTCGGCAACAGCGGTACGGAAGCCGTCGAGACGGCCCTGAAGTTCGCCCGGTACGCCACCGGCCGCCCCAGGATCCTCTACTGCGGCCACGCCTTCCACGGGCTGACCACAGGATCGCTCTCCGTCAACGGCGAGGACGGCTTCCGCGACGGCTTCGCGCCGCTGCTGCCCGACACCGCGATCGAGCTCGGCGACCTCGACGCGCTGGAGCGGGAGCTGGCCCGCGGCGACGTGGCCGGGTTCGTCGTGGAGCCGATCCAGGGCAAGGGCGTCCACGCCGCGCCGCCCGGCTTCCTGCGCGCCGCCCAGGAACTGCTGCACCGCCACAAGGCGCTGCTCATCGCCGACGAGGTGCAGACCGGCCTCGGCAGGACCGGCGACTTCTACGCGTACCAGCACGAGGAGGGGGTCGAGCCGGATCTCGTCTGTGTCGCGAAGGCGCTCTCCGGCGGCTACGTGCCCGTCGGCGCGACCCTCGGCAAGGACTGGATCTTCAAAAAGGTCTACTCCTCGATGGACCGGGTCCTGGTCCACTCCGCGAGCTTCGGTTCCAACGCCCAGGCCATGGCGGCGGGGCTGGCCGTTCTGTCGGTGCTGGAGGACGAGGAGATCGTCGCGGGTGTACGGGCCACCGGCGAGCTGCTCAGATCCCGGCTGGCCGCCCTCGTCGACCGGTACGAGCTGCTGCACGAGGTACGCGGCCGAGGACTGATGATCGGCATCGAGTTCGGCCGGCCGAACTCGATCAGACTGCGTGGGCGTTGGACGATGCTCCAGGCCGCCCGCAAGGGTCTCTTCGCCCAGATGGTCGTCGTACCGCTGCTCCAGAAGCACCGCATCCTCACCCAGGTCTCCGGCGACCATCTCGAAGTGATCAAACTGATCCCGCCCCTGATCATCGGGGAACGCGAGGTGGACCGCTTCGTGGCCGCCTTCACGGCTGTGATGGACGACGCACACGGCGGGGGCGGACTGATGTGGGACTTCGGCAGGACACTGGTGAAGCAGGCCGTCGCCAACCGGTAGGGGACGGCTGGGAGACGGGGCCAGGCCTCGCCCACGTCCCGGTGGCCTGGCTGGTTCGTCCCGGACGCTTTTGCCTCCGAGGTAAGAAATTTGCCTCGGAGGAAAGTTCCTGGCGCAATGGACACATGAGCACACCCCCCGCCGGAGAGGCGGCCGACGCGCTGCCCGACCAGCTTCCCGACGTCGCGCCGCGCCTGCGTGAACTGCGCCGTGGCCGCCGGCTCACCCTGGAGGCCGCCGCCCGGCGGGCGGGGCTCTCCCCCGCCCATCTCTCCCGGCTGGAGACCGGCCGCAGACAGCCCTCCCTGCCCATGCTGCTGGGGCTGGCCCGGATCTACGGGACGACCATCTCCGAACTGCTCGGCGAGACACCGCCGGAGCGCGAGCCGATCGTCCGGGCCGGCCGGGCCGAACCCGTCGAGGCCGACGGCTGGACGTACCACCAGGCGGGCGGTCCCGGCCGCGCCATGCAGCCACTGCGGCTGGAAGTGCCGTACGGGGCTCAGGGCGACCTGGTCCGGGTGCACCCCGGGGAGGAGTGGCTGTACGTCCTCGACGGCCGGCTCCGGCTGAGCCTGGGCGACGCCCTGCATCTGCTCGGCCCCGGGGACAGCGCGCACTTCGACTCGCTCACCCCGCACCGCATCGCGGCGGCCGGCCCCGAGGGGACCGAGCTGCTGTTCGTCCACACCCTGCTCCAGAGCCCGACCGCGGACCTGTGCCTCGGTGGCCCGGTCCATCCCGCCTGACCTGCTGAGAGAGGCCTTCGCCATGTCGGAGACAGAGCACCCGGTGCCTCGTGAGGGAGCGCCGGAACATGTGATGAACGAGGAGAAGACGTTCCCGCGAGGGCTGGTGATCCGGCTCTTCGCCTATCTGGTGGCCGGCCATATCTTCGCGGCCTTCCTCTATCTCCTCTTCCACCTCGGAGCCCAGGGGCAGTGACGGCCCGGTACGCGACGGAACGCGGCGGCGTCAGCCCTCGTCCAGGAGGCGGGCGCGCAGCCGTTCGCGGGTCTCGGGCGTGAGGCCGAGGCCGTCGGACAGATAGCGGTCGGTGGAGCCCCAGGTCTCCCCGATGGCTTCGAAGGCGGCGGCGAGGTATCCGGCGCGGGCGTCGAAGAGCGGGCTGAGCAGCGCCATCGCCTCGCCCGAGGCCGCGCCGGGCGTGCGGTCGGCGCGGCGGAAGGCGTAGCGGCGGTGGGGGTCGTTCGACTTGAGGTAGTCCGCCTCGATCGCCTCCGGCTCGACGCCGACCGCGAGCAGCGCCACGGCGACCGAGATGCCGGCCCGGTCCTTGCCCGCCGCGCAGTGCAGCAGGGCCGGGAGGCTGTCCGCGGCGAGCGCGTGCAGCAGGCGGCTGTGCTCCGCGGTGCGCTGCGTGACGATCGCGCCGTACGAGCCGGTCATCCGGGCCGCCGCTCTGCCGTCCCCGAGGAGCGAGCGGAGCTGGTCGAGGTCGCCGTGCCGGACCATCCGCCAGAACTCGGCGCCGTCGGCCGGGTCGGAGAGCGGGATGTTCACGTGGCGTACGCCCGTCAGCTCCACGTCCGCGCCGTCGAGCTTCAGATCGGCGGAGTTGCGGAAGTCGAAGATCGTGTGCAGACCCAGGCCGGCGAGGAAGACGGTGTCGTCGGCGGTGGCGTGGGCGAGATGTCCGCTGCGGTAGAGCGCGCCGTACCGTACCCGCCGTCCGTCCACGGTCGGCAGGCCGCCGACATCACGGAAGTTGCGTACTCCGGACAGCTCGGGCTCGGTGGACGGGACCTGCGGTGACTGCTGCGTCACGCCTGCTCCTCCAGGTCTGCCGTCGGCGCTGTTCGCCGGCGGAGTCGGTTGCTGACCCTACGACATCTGTTCGGAGGCTGATCGGTTCCGCGCGGTGGTGCGGGAGCGTCCGCGTACGGACAGGACGCGAGGGGAGGAAACGCCCAAACAGGCATCTATCCGGATTGACTGATTCCATATAACCTGCCCCGATCGAGGGGGAGATGGGTGTCGCCGGGTGAGCAGGATCATATCCGTGACGTTCCGTGGCGGCGGGGCGAAAGGGAAAGGCCACCTCGAAAGGGATTTGGAGGGAGGCCTCCACGCAGGGTGACCGGCGATCTTCCGCCGGAGAGGAGTGTGCGCCGCCGACGGAAAAGGGTGGCTTGTTCCGGCCGTCCCACTCGCCTACGTTCACCCTCAATCCGAGCGGAACGCCGAATCCTGCCGCCGCCTCGGGGACACCATCCACCCATTCACGCGTGGCAGGAGCGGGGGACCCAGGTAGTACGCCGTTCCGGTGCTCCGGCATCAGGGACGGCTCGGGGTGAAGTCGCGCACCATGCGCGGCCGGGCATCTCCAGCCCGAACCCGACAGCTCACCTCGCAGGCGCCGGAGAGGAATTCGCCATGCCCGCGAAGGGTAAGCACCGCCGTCCGAGGACCAACCCGTTCTCGCGCGGATTCATCGCCGCCGGAACCGGTGGCGCCGCCATCGCGCTGCCGCTCATCGGCGCCACCGGCGCGCACGCCGCGCAGCAGGCCGCGCCCGCCGCCGCCCCGCAGGCCGCGCCCGCCGCCGCCCCGCAGGCCGCGCCCGCCACCGCGCACACCGCCCAGAAGCTGCCCGCCGCGGCGCCGCAGGGGGCCGCCGCGACGCAGGTGACGCGGTCGGCGGACACGAGTGTGCACACGTACGCGGTGGTCGCGGGTGACTACCTCTCCAAGATCGCTGACGAGCAGAACGTGCGGGGCGGCTGGCAGCGGCTGTACGAGGACAACCGCCAGGCCGTCGGCGCCGACCCCGGGCTGATCCACCCCGGCCTGAAGCTCACCATCGGCGGCAAGCCCGCGACCGCCCGCTCGGAGGCGCCCACCGCCTCGAAGTCGTCGAAGACCTCGAAGCCGTCGAGGGCCTCCGAGCCGTCGAAGCCGTCGTCGAAGGCCGCCTCGTCCGGCAAGTCCTCCACGGCGGCCAAGAGCGCGGCGCCCGCCGCCAACTCCGCCGCGCGGAGCAGCGCTTCCGGCTTCACCCTGCCGGTCGACGGCGTCGGTGTCGGTACGGCGTACCGCGCCGCGGGCGGAAGCTGGTCCAGCGGCTACCACACCGGTGTGGACTTCGTGGCCTCCACCGGCACCACCGTGAAGGCGGTCGGCGCGGGCACCGTCGTGACCGCCGGCGACGGTGGCTCGTACGGCAACCAGATCGTCATCCGGCACGACAACGGGATGTACTCCCAGTACGCCCACCTCTCGTCCCTCTCCGTCTCGGCCGGCCAGAGCGTCACCCCGGGCCAGCAGATCGGGCTCTCCGGGGCGACCGGGAATGTGACGGGACCGCACCTGCACTTCGAGATCCGCACGGGACCGGACTACGGCTCGGACGTCGACCCGCTGGCCTTCCTCCGGCAGAACGGCGTCTCCATCTGATCCGTCCGGTTCCACCGTGACACCCGCTTTTCTCCGCGCGGCCCGGCACCGAATGTGCCGGGCCGCACGGCTTTTCGCTATTCCCACTTGAATGAAAATTGACCGATGGCATTTCTCACCCCGCGTCAACCCTTGCCTACGGTCGCGTAGGTCACATCGCCGGGTGGAAAATACTCTGCTGTGGCAGACGATTCGAGAGCAAGAAGAGACAAGGTATTCGGGTCGTACGCGGCGATCGGTGACAGCTTCACGGAGGGCGTGGGAGATCCAGGACCCGACGGTCTGTTCGTCGGCTGGGCGGACCGGCTCGCGGTCCTGCTCGCCGACCAGTTCCCGGTCTCCGGTGCGACGGCCGACCCCGTACACGGCGACTTCCGCTACGCCAACCTCGCCGTACGCGGCCGGCTCCTCGACCAGATCGTCGCGGAGCAGATCCCCCGGGCCAAGGAACTCGCCCCGGACCTGGTGACCTTCTGCGCGGGCGGCAACGACATCATCCGCCCCGGCACCGACCCCGACGATGTCGCCGAGCGCTTCGAGCGGGCCGTCGCCGACCTCACCGACGCCGTCGGCACGGTCGTGCTGGCCACCGGCTTCGACACCCGCCGCGTGCCCGTTCTGCGCCATCTGCGCGGCAAGATCGCCACGTTCAACGAACACACGCGGGCCATCGCCGACCGCTACAACTGCCCCGTGCTCGACCTCTGGTCCTTCAGGACCGTCCAGGACCGGCGGGCCTGGGACGGCGACCGGCTGCATCTCTCGGCCGAGGGACACACCCGGGTCGCGCTGCGCGCCGGGCAGGTGCTGGGCGTCGACGTCCCCGCCGACCCGGACCAGCCGTGGCCGCCGCTGCCCCCGCGCGGCACGCTCGAAGTACGGCGCGACGACATCCACTGGGCGCGCGAGTACCTGGTGCCCTGGATCGGGCGCAGGCTGCGCGGCGCCTCGTCCGGCGACCACATCGAGGCGAAGAGGCCCGACCTGCTCCCGCTGAAACACTGACGCGGCCCCGGGTCCCGGGCGGCGGGGGCGGCCCCGCGTGACCTCACGCCCCCGCCGGGATCCGCTCCAGCACCCCGCCCGCGAAGACGTCGTACAGCGGCAGCGTCTCCAGATGGACATAGCCGATATGGCAGTCGCACACCGCCAGTGGGCAGGCCCGGGGCGCGAGGGCGCGACGGTACGAGCCGTCGTAGAGATTGCCCAGTTCGGCGCGGACGAAGTGGCAGCGCCGTACCGTACCCTCACCGTCCACCGAGATCACCGACTCGCCTGTCCGGCACGGCAGCCCGGCCGAGCGGTGCGGATGGCGGCTGTACGGGAACAGTGGATCCAGCGCCGTCCACCGCGCGGCCTCCTCGTCCGTGTAGGAGTGCCCCTCGGCCGCGTTGATCCACAGGTAGACGTGCGGGGGCAGCTCGGCGCGCAGCCGGCGCGCGTGCTCCAGATGCGCGTCGAGGCCGACCACCCCCACGCTGAACCGGACGCCGCGCTCCGCCAGTTCGCGGGCCTTCGTCAGGAAGCGGCCGTACGGCGTCTGCCCCGGGTGGTACGTGCACCACAGGGCGAGCTTCGCCGGGTCGGCGTCCGCCAGCCGGTCCGTGCGGAAGCTGAGATTCGTCTGGACGGCGACCCGGCGGATGTGCGGCAGCAGCGACAGCTCGGTGAGCGCCCGCTGGTACCAGGAGCGGACCATCCCCTCACCCCAGGGCGTGAACAGCACGGAGAGCCGGTCGTCCGTCGCGGCGGCGGCCCACGCGGTGAACCGCTCCAGGGCCGCCCGGTCGGCGCGTAGCTGCTCACCACTGTCCCGCCGCTTGGCGAACGGACAGTACGGGCAGTCGTAGTCGCAGGAGGCGAGCGGCCCGCGGTAGAGGATCGTCAGGTCCATGGGGCTCCCTTCGGGGCGTCGGTCCCCACGAGGCGGGTGGCCAGGGCCGCCCGCCTCGTGAGGGCTACTTCGATGCGTACGCGGCCATCGCGGCCCGTACGGAGGGCGAGAACAGCGCGGGGCCCAGCGCGTCCGAGTGCGCGAGCCCCTCGGGGGAGAGCCGCAGCAGCCCGGGGCCCGCGCCGGCGTCCAGCCAGCCGAGGCCGGCGAACCGGTCCAGCTCGGGTCCGAAGTCCTCGCCGGGTTCGGCGCCGAACCGCGCGCGGTACTCGGCCACCGCCATGCCCCGGGCCTGGAGCAGCGACTGGAGCAGATGGCGGCGGCGCGCCTCGTCCCCGTCGACGCGTCGGCCCACCTCGGCACGGGAGAAGTCCGCCGTCTCCGTGTAGGCGTCGATGATGGCCCGTATCTCGCTCATGCCGACGGCGTAGTCGAAGGAGTAGTGGAGACGGGAGGTGTACGAGCGGGCCCCGCAGCCCAGGCCGATCATGCCGTCGGTCTGGCAGGCGTAGTCCTCGGCGCCCTGGGACGGCGCGTCCCGGCGGCGGAACATCCGCATGGACACCTGTTCGTACCCCTCGGTGAGGAGATGGTCACGGCCCTGCCGGTAGAGACTCAGCCGCTGCCGGTCCCACTGGGCGTCACCGCCCGCGCCGAGCCTGCCGAGGCCGGTGAGCGGCCGTACGTACAGGGGGTAGAGATACAGCTCCTCGGGCCGCCAGGCGAGCGCGGCGTCCAGCGAGTGGCGCCAGGTCGCCGGGGTCTGGCCGTCGATGCCGTAGATGAGGTCGATGTTCAGGACGGGGATCCCGGCGTCCCTGATCCGGCCGAGGGCGGCCTCGACCTCGGCACGGCGCTGCGGGCGTACGGCGGCCCGCGCCTCCGCGTCCACGAAGCTCTGGACGCCGATGCTCAGCCGGGTGGCGCCCCGGTCGGCGAGGACGGCCAGCCGGTCCGCGGTCGCGGTGGCCGGGGAGGTCTCGACGGAGAGCGGCACGGCGCGCAGATCGGCGTCCATCCGCTGCTCGGCGATGTCGCAGAGCCGCTCCAGCTCGCCCGCGTCCAGATAGGTGGGCGTACCGCCGCCGAAGGCCGCGGCGGCGAACCGCACCGGCCCCTCGGCGCCCCCGCTCGCGTCCAGCGCGTCACGGACCGCCGTCGCCTGCCGGTCCAGCGCGTCCAGATAGCGCGTCGTCAGCTCCCCGGGCGCGCCGATCCGGGTGAAGAGATTGCAGAAACCGCAGCGGACCTCGCAGAACGGGATGTGCAGATAGAGGGAGAGCGCGTCCTTGCGCTCACCGGCCCACTCGGCGGCCAGCGCGGGGCGGTCGCCGAGCGGGCGGTACGCCGTCTTGTGCGGATAGGCGTAGACGTAACTCTCGTACGGACGCGGCGTGGTCGCCGGGGGCGTGGGCGACAGCGATGTGGTCATGAGGCGGTCCCGTGCTCAAGGAAGAAGTGGGCGTACGGCACCGTCCAGACGGACGGGTGGCCCAGCCGGTGGCCGCTCCAGCCGTCGTCGCCGTAGGCGGTGCCGTGGTCGGAGCAGACGATCGCGAAGCACCGGCGGCGGCTGCTCGCGGCGGTGAAGAGCCGGCCGATGTGCCGGTCGACGTATTCGAGCGCGGCGGCGTGCGTGGCGCGGGTGTCGCCCGCCTCCTGGGTGGCGCCCGGCCGGTGGAACCAGTTGGGCTGGTGCAGCGCCGCCACATTGACGAAGAGGAACAGCCGCCGCTCCCGGTCGAGTCCCGCGACGACCTGCTCGGCGCGGGCGATCTGCGCCTCGAAGGAGACCGGGGACGCCACGCCGAACTCCGGCTCCCAGTGGCTCTCCTGGAACATTCCGGGCAGGACGGAGCCGAGAGCGCCCCGCCGGTCGAAGAAACCGACGCCGCCGACGCAGACCGTGCGGTAGCCGGCCGCAGCGAGGCCCGAGACCAGGTCCGGTGTGTCGTAGACGAACGTCCCGGCGGCCGTCGACTCGCTGCCGCCGAAGCGCGCGGCGAACAGCCGGGGGTGCGGGCCCTGGGCGGCGGGGGTCGGCAGGAAACCGGCGAAGATCGCCTGGTGCGAGGCGTAGGTGAAGCTGCCCGGGGCATGCCGCTCCTCCCAGCGGCCGGCCGGCAGATGGCGGGCGAGGTTCGGGATCCGGCCCGCCGCGGCCAGCTCGCACGCCACGTCGAAGCGCAGCGTGTCGAGGGTGACGAGCAGCAGGTCGTCCCGCCCGACGACCTCGTTCATGTCGGGTGAGGGGGCGGGCGACGCCTCGGGGCGGGGGGACGTCATGCGGGATCCCCGCACGTGGGGCGCTCCGCCGCACGGTCCGCCCGGCGGGACAGGGCCGCGAGCTGCGCCGCGTAGGTGTCCAGCCCCGCGGCCTCGCGCTCCGGCAGCCCGCCGAGGCCGGGCAGCAGGTCGCCGAAGGCGTTCACCTCGGCGACGGCGTACCGCCGCCAGCTCGGGTCGGGCATCAGATCCACCCCCACGCAGTGGGTCGCGGTGAAGCACGCCGCCGCCTGTTCGCAGATCGTGAGAACGGCGGAGAAGCTGCCGCCCGCCGCGCCGATCGTGGACCGGACCGCGTCGAGATCGCCTCGCGCCCCGCCGAGATGGAGGTTGGTCATGGGCGAGGCGCTGGTACGGACGACCGCGTGCGTGGCACGTCCCGCGACCACCACGACACGCAGATCGGCCGCGCGCCCGTTCTGCGTCCCCTTGGACACCCACTGCTCGATGTGCAGCCCGTCCGGCGCGAGGGTGTCGATGATCGCCGCCACCTCACGTTCGGCCGTGTAGCGGCGCACCCGCAGGGAGTTGAAGAGGCGGCCCGCGCCGTCCAGCTCCACGGAGGTGATCGCGCTCACCCGGCCGGGGCCCGCGATCTGCACGGCGAGCACCCCGGAGGCCGAGGAACCGTGGGCGATCTTGACGAACGCCCGGCGCAGCCCGGCCCCCGCCATCCGGGCCCGTACGTCGTCCCAGCCCGACACGGCGGGTGCCGCCGCGCCCGAGGTGGGCGACAGCGGGACCCGTACCCCCGCCTCGTCCAGCACTCCGTGCGTGAGGCGCTTGTCGAAGAGGACCGCCAGCTCGTCCGGGTCGTCGAGCAGGTCCGCCCCGGCGGCCGTGGCCGCCCGGCCCAGATCGCGGGACGCCGCCGTGAACCGCTCGTACCAGCGGCCCGTGCCCTCGACCCGCGTCTGGTCGTCCGTGCCGCGCAGCAGCCGGTCCACCTCGGGGTCCTCACCGGGGGAGTCGATCCGTACGGTCTCCCCGGCGCCGAACACGGCCCGGCCGCGCAGCACATCGAGCCAGCCGACCTCCCGGGCGGGTGCCAGCCCGGCGGCGCGCACCGCGTCCTGGAACAGGGATATGCGGCGGTTTCCGGGGATCCCCACCACGGTCAGTCGTGGCGCCCGGTCCTGGCCGCCGTTGAAGGAAGGCATCGTTACTCCGCCACCGCCACGTAGCGGTGCTCCATGTCGTCCCAGTCCTCCGCTTCCTCGACCTCCGAGAGGTCGACCTCCACCCCGGCAGCGCCGAGCGTGGCGCTCAGCCTCTCCCGCATCGCCTCGCTCACGAAGTGGTGATGCAGGTCGAGCTTCTTGAGATGGGTGAGCGGCTGGCCGCCGATGAGGGCTTCCGCGCCCTCGTCGCCGAGAGTGCCCATCGAGAGGTCCAGACTCTCCAGACGGGCCACGACGGGCGCGCCGGCCAGCGCGATCGCGATCTCGTCCTGGATGACGCTGTTGCGCAACGCCAGATGGCGCAGCCGGGGGAGCCGGGAACCGGCCAGGACGGGCGCCAGGTCGGCCACGGTGGCGTCCGCGCCGTAGCCGTCCGAGCCGAGCCAGAGATCCAGGGACTCCAGCGCGGGCAGGTCGCTCGCACCGATGCCCCGGACCACCTCGGCCCGCAGGCCGCCCGTCTCGATCCTGAGCGAGCGCAGCCGCTCGTGCCGTACGGCGGGGAACTTCAGGCCGTTTCCGCCCCGCGCCCCGAACTCCTCCAGCTCCGGGAAGGCGTCCAGCAGCGGGGTGAGCAGCCCCTGGTTGATCCAGGAGATCTCGCAGTCCATGGACGTCATGTCACCGATGAACAGGGCCCGCAGTCCGGGCAGCCGCTCGCGGGCCGCGACCAGGGCCGACACCACCGGCTCAGGGCCCGATTCGTACGCGTCGCTCCACGAACCGACGATCAGCGCCCTGACGCCGGTGGTGTCGACGCTCGCCGTGAAGCGGGCGAACGCCTCCTCCCACGCCTCCGGCGACTCGTAGGAACCGACCGAGATCCGCCAGGCCACCGAGTCCGCGTCCGGCAGCTCCTCGGTCCCATCGGGTTCGGGGAAGCCGCACACGGGCAGGCCGCACAGCTCCCGCAGGTAGTGATTGACGGTCATGACGAACGCTCCAGACACCGGCGGGCAGTGATCGGCTGATGTGGAGAAGTTCTACCAAGCGCCACTGACAACTCCGGTCGCCGGGGCACGGCCGGCCGGCCGTGCGACGCCGGCCGGTGGGGCGCGGCCCCGGGCGGCCGGGACCGCGTTGTCAGACCCTCCGCCTAGCGTCGTTCACAGGTCGGCGCACCGTGCGCCGCCGGTCGAGGGGAGAGCCATGTTCAGGCAGGGAGACGTGCTCATCGTGCCCGTCGCGGAGGAATCCGTGCCGCCGTATCTCGTGGCAGCCGAGAAGGCGCCCGGTGAGCCGAGGGACGCGCGCGGCCGGCTGGTCCTGGCGCTCGGCGAGGTCACAGGACACGCGCACGCGGTGCCGGGCCCCGGCCGGCTGATCCGGGAGTCGGGCGACATGGCGGGGCCGGTGTTCCTGCACCTCCCGGACGGCGGACGGGTGGTGCACGAGGAACACGCGGCGATACCGCTGCCCAAGGGCTGGTTCCGGGTGGTGCGCCAGCGCGAGTACGTGCCGGGCGCGGTGCG
Organism: Streptomyces sp. NPDC059092; assembly: GCF_042756365.1. Taxonomy (NCBI): domain Bacteria; kingdom Bacillati; phylum Actinomycetota; class Actinomycetes; order Kitasatosporales; family Streptomycetaceae; genus Streptomyces; species Streptomyces sp. NPDC059092. The sequence goes on along the minus strand of NZ_JBHZEJ010000017.1, from coordinate 13,206 downwards.
CGTCGTCGCGGACTGAGCGGACGCGGGGGCGTCGTGGTGGGCGGCGATGACGGCAGTGACAACGGGCAGCGGACAACGAGCAGCGGACGGCGGGCGGGGATGACGGCGAGCGGGGCGATGACGATGAGCGGGACGATGACGGCGAGCGACATGAGCACATGGCGGGCCGTCGCGGCGGCGACCGGCGCCGCGGACCGGCGCGCCGCCGAGCAGGGGGTACGGCTCGCCTACCGCAGTGCGGGACTCACGGAACCGGAGCGGATCATCTGGGCCGGATCGCCCCTGGCCGGCGCGCGGGCCGCGCTGCGGCTCACCGGGGCCGGGCGGTCCGTGCGCGACGAGGTCCGCACGTACCCCTGGGCGCAGGAGCGGCGCAGGGTGCACGACACGCTGGGCCCGGACGGCTGGGCCCAGCACTGGAACGCCACCGGGGCCCGGCTCTGGAACGCCACCGGGGCCCGGCTCTGGGACGTCACCCGGGCGCTCGCCGACCGGATACGCGCCGGTGTCCTGGACGCGGTCGAGGAGGGCACCGGGGAGACCCCGGAGCCCGGAGGGACCGGACCGGCCGGGGCGCCGGGACCGGCGCTGAAGGAGCGGGGGGAGGGAACAGGCGACGCGGGTGCGCCCGGAGAGCGGGCCATGATCCGGTCGGTGCTGCTCGACGCGGTGCTGGGCCAGCACGACGCGGCCTGGCTCGCCGCCTTCGACGGCCGGGGCGAGCGGCTGGCGGGCCTCGCCGAGGTGGCGCGGCACGCGGGCTGGTGGTGGCCGTACGCACACGCGGTGGTGATCTGCGAGCGTCCCGCCGTCCTCCACCGCGACGAGGCGGGGCGGCTGGACCGGGGGGACGGTCCGGCCATCGCCTACCCGGACGGCTTCGCCCTGTACGCCTGGCGCGGGATGCCGGTCCCCGCCGCGTTCCTCGAAGAGCTGACCTCGCTGACCCCCGAGCGCATCCGCGAGGAGCCCAACGCCGAGCTGCGCCGGGTGATGCTGGAGTACTACGGCTTCGACCGCTATCTGAGCGAGTCGGGCGCCCGCCCCGTCCACCGGGACGAGACCGGGGTCCTGTGGCGGATCGCGCTGACCGGCGACGAGGACATCGCGATGGTCGAGGTGGTCAACTCCACGCCGGAGCCGGACGGCACCCACCGCACCTACTGGCTGCGGGTGCCGCCCACGGTCCGCTCGGCGAGGGAGGGCGTGGCCTGGACGTTCGGGCTCGAAGCGGAGGCGTACGCACCGGCGCGCCAGACCTGAGCCGCGCCGGGGGCGGCGTCCGCCCCGGAACGGGGGCGCGCCCGGGCGCAGCGGCGGATGCGGCGGTCCCGGCCCCCGGGGCGTCACACCTTGACGGCGAGCAGCTCGTCCCGGCCGATCAGAGCCTCGCCGCCCTCGGCCGTACAGGCGTACGCGCCGGCGATCGCGCCCAGCGCCGCGCTCCGTTCGAGGTCCAGGCCCGCGAGGCGCCCGTACAGGAATCCGCAGACGTAGGCGTCACCCGCGCCGTTGGAGTCCACCACCGGCGCGGGCGGGACGGTCGCGGGCACCGGGCGCGGGGTGCGCCCGCCCTCGCGGGTCATCAGGTACGAGCCGCCCGCGCCCGCCGTCGCGATCACCGCCTCGGCCCGTCCCTCGCGCAGGATCTCCCGCATCACCGAGGCGATCCGCTCGCCCGCCCCGGCCGCGCTGAGGAACACCAGGTCGGAGCGGAAGGCGAACTCCCGGTGGTAGTCGTCGAGTCCGTCCCAGTCGTGCAGATCGGTGGAGACCGGGACCCCGAGCGCTTCGAGGTCGTCGAAGAGGAAGCGGGTGAAGTGGGTGATCGAGAGGTGGACGTGACGGGCGCGCCGCAGGTGCGGCAGGTAGAACTCGCGCGGCATCCGCAGATCTTCGGGGTCCCTGGCGTCGTGGAAGGACATCCGGCGCCCTGTCTTGTCCACGAGGTTGACCGCGCGCCGGGTGCCTTCCGGCGAGATCAGCGTCTCGAAGTCCACATCGCCCGCGGCGAGCCGCTCCCTGACCTGTACGCCGGTCCAGTCATCGCCCACGAAGTCGAGGAACTTGACGTTCAGTCCCAAGTTCCGGCAGCCCAGCGCCACATTGCCACCCGTGTGCCCGGCCCATTCACGGATCGGCCCCACCGGGACGGAATCGGCGAGCGGCACCGGCAGCGAATCGACCCGGACGACGGTATCCACCCCGCTGCCCCCGACGACCAGCACGTCGTGGCGGAACTGGTCGCTCTGATCGGTCTGCGGCTGCGTCACAGTCTCCCTTTCACGGTCCGGACGGTCCGACCGGCCCCCAGTATGGCCGTACCGCCCGTCCCCGCGAAGGGACCGCCCCCGCCGCTCCACCGCCGTCCCGTCCCCGCCCCGTCCCTATGGCGTCCCCGTCCTGTCCTCGCCGTCCGGCGCTCTCCGGGAGAGCACGCGAAACTCTCCGGGAGATCACACGAATCGGGGGCATGAGCGGGAATCCCCGGGGCAGTGACGAACGTTGGACGGGCGTACGCGGGAGGGGGTGGGAGTGATCAATTCGAGTCATTTCACCCCGCACCGATGAATACTCCCGTCCATAATGGGACAACACCGAACCTCCAGGAGGTGCTGTGACAGGCGCTGGTTCCCCCCTTTCGTTGCGCTCCCGGCTGCGCTCGCTGCGATCCGCGGCCTTCGGGGCCGACTCGGCGGGGGAGAGACTGGAGCGGATCCACCGCTCGCCGAACTTCGCCGACGGGGTGTTCCAGAACCCCGTGGGGGCAAGGACCAGACCGTCCGGGGCCTCGGGGATCGAGTTCGCGAAGATCTACTTCCAGAAGGAGGCGCGGGCCCGGCGCTCCCCGATCGGCACCATCCCCGTGCACCCCACGACCCTCGCCGACCTGGCCGCGCCCCCGGCCTCGGGCCTGCGGCTCACCTGGATGGGGCATTCGAGCGTCCTCGCCGAGATCGACGGCCGGCGGGTGCTCTTCGACCCGGTGTGGGGTGAGCGCTGCTCGCCGTACTCCTTCGCCGGCCCGAAGCGGCTGCACCCCGTTCCCGTACCGCTCGCCGCGCTCGGTCCGGTCGACGTCGTCGTGATCTCCCACGACCACTACGACCATCTCGATCTGCCCACGATCCGTGCCCTCGCCTCGACCGACACCCTCTTCGCCGTGCCGCTCGGCGTCGGAGCCCACCTGGAGAGCTGGGGCGTGCCCGCGTCCCGGCTGCGCGAGCTGGACTGGAACGAGTCCACCGAGGTCGCCGGCATCCGCCTCACCGCCACCCCCGCACGTCATTTCTGCGGGCGCGGTCTGCGCAATCAGCAGCACACCCTCTGGGCCTCCTGGGTCGTGGCGGGGCCCGAGCACCGGATCTACCACAGCGGCGACACCGGCTACTTCCCCGGCTTCACGGACATCGGCGCCGAGCACGGGCCCTTCGACGCCACGATGATCCAGATCGGTGCGTACAGCGAGTACTGGCCCGACATCCACATGACCCCGGCCGAGGGCATGCGCGCCCATCTCGATCTCCAGGGCGGCCGGCCCTCCGGCGTGATGATGCCGATCCACTGGGGGACGTTCAACCTCGCCCCGCACCCGTGGGCCGAGCCCGGCGAAGGCACGGTCGAGGCCGCCGCCGGGGCGGGCGCCGGACTCGCGCTGCCGCGCCCCGGCCAGCCCTTCGAGCCCACGGGGGGCGCGGTCCCTGACGCCCCGTGGTGGCGCTCGGTGGCAGCCCCGCCGGCCGGAGGCTGGCCGGAGTACGCGGCGGCGGCCCCTGACGCGCTGGTCACCTCGGCCGGGACGGTCGCGGCCACCGGGAAGCCCGCCACCGGGAAGCCCGCCACGGGAAAGACGGAGGAGACGGCCGAGAGCGCGTCACCCGCGTAGGACCGGACGGGGCACGGCCCCGGTGGCGTGCGTACGGCGGCGACGGCCGCGTACGCCACCGGAGCCGTGCCCCGTCCGTGGGCCAGGCCCCGGCGAGGCGCGGCTCCGTACCGTCACACCAGGACGACCCGAACCCCGCGCTCCTCGAAGCGGGCGGTCCGCCGCGCCGCGCCCGTGTCGGTGATCAGCGTCCCGATGTCCTCCACCGGGCAGATCCTGGCGAACGCGCGGGCGCCCAGCTTCGAGCTGTCCGCCACCACCACCAGCGTCCGCGCCCGCTCGGCGAGCAGCGCGTTGACGCTCGCCTCGTGCTCGCTGTGCGCGCCCGCGCCCTCCTCCGCGTCCACGGCGTCCACCCCGAGGAAGGCGAGGTCCAGACTGACCTCGCCCAGGATGTGCCGGGCCAGCGGGCCGACCAGTTCGTACGACTGGTGCATCGCGACCCCACCCGTCGTGACGACCTTGATGTGCGGCCGTACCGCCAGCTCATGGGCGATGTTCAGCGCGTTCGTGACGAGCGTGACCGCCGGTTCCTCGGCCGAGCCCCTGAGATCGGCGCGGGTGGCGATGGCGCGGGCCACCTCCGTCGTCGTCGTACCGCCGTTCAGCCCGACGACCATCCCCGGCTCGACCATCGCCGCCGCCGCCCGCGCGATGCGCTCCTTCTCCGAGGCGTGCCGCACCGCCTTGTAGCGCAGGGGCAGTTCGTACGCGACGGAGTGGGCCACCGCACCGCCCCGGGTGCGCGTCAGCAACTGCTGCTCGGCGAGGTGGTCGAGGTCGCGGCGTACGGTCGCGACGGACACCCCCAGCTCGGCGGCGACGGCCTCGACCTCGACCTGGTGCCGCTCGGTCAGCAACTCCAGCAGGGCCGTGTGCCGCTCGTGGCGATTCACCGCATCACCGCATCCTTCTCGACGTCGACCGGCCGGGTCCTGCCTGCTCCCGGGCCGCCCCTGAGCGTACCGTGCAAGGTGATGCTTGTTTCTGATTGGAATGCTGCTCTAACATGCAGAAAAAATCATCCTTACGTAATGAACGGTCATGGGACCGGGAGCGGAGAGCACACATGGCTCAGGCGACACATGTGGAGACCGAACTGGCCGACCAGCCCGCCTGCTGGCGCCGGGCCGCCGCGCTCGCCGACGACCGGAAGGTGATCGACGCGCTGCCCGCGCCCGGGGAGCGCGTCGCCGTCGTCGGCTGCGGCACCTCGTACTTCATGGCCCGTGCCTACGCGGCCCTCCGGGAGGGCGCGGGGCAGGGGGAGACCGACGCCTTCGCCGCCTCCGAGTTCCCTTCGGGCCGCCGCTACGACCGGATCGTGGCCCTGACCCGTTCCGGCACGACCACCGAGGTGCTCGCCCTGCTCGCGGATGTCCGTGGCACGACCCGTACGACCGCGATCACCGCGGACCCGGCCACGCCGATCCGGGACGCCGCCGACGACCTGATCGTCCTGGACTTCGCCGACGAACGGTCCGTCGTCCAGACCCGCTTCGCGACCACGGCGCTCACGCTGCTCCGGGCCCGTCTCGGGCTGCACAGCGACGCCGTGGCCGTGGACGGGGAGACGGCCCTCGCGCAGCCGCTGCCCGACTCCCTCCTGGAGTGCACCCAGTTCACCTTCCTCGGCCGGGGCTGGTCGGTCGGGCTCGCCGAGGAGGGCGCCCTCAAGATGCGGGAGGCCTCGCTCTCCTGGACCGAGGCGTACCCGGCGATGGAGTACCGGCACGGCCCGATCAGCATCACCACCGAGGGCACGGCGACCTGGATGCTCGGGGACGCCCCCGACGGCCTGGCGGAGCAGGTCACGGCGACCGGCGGGCTGTGGGTGGCGGGCGGCCTCGACCCGCTGGCCGAACTGGTACGGGTCCAGCGGCTCGCCCTCGCGCTCGCGGGGCGGCGCGGACTCGACCCGGACAGCCCGCGCCACCTCACCCGCTCGGTGATCCTCCCGGCGTCGTAGGGAGCCGTCCCGGAAAGGGAGTTGAGCGCGACGATTCGGCCCGGTGCCTCGCACCGGGCCGAACGCGTGTCGCCCCTGGGCTATTTCGGGCTGATGTGCGATGCCTCATACCGGAGCGGGATGCTCTGTGGGCAACTTTGTCAACTGCCCGCCGTGAATGACCGCTTGGCGACTACCGTGTGTGCTCGGTGATCAACGGAGGGCTCATCCGGCATGCGCCGGTCCTGCCGCTGCGCCGTGAACCAGAAGACCGCCGCCGCACCAGCACCAGCACGCATGCCGATCCTGGGGCCCCACGTACCGAGGACACAGATGTCTCAACTTCGCGCACCCGTCGCGCGGCCGGAACGCCGAGAGGGCGGGCGGCACGGCCGCCCCGGCTCCCGGTCGCTCCCGTCCGCGGCCCGGGCGGACGCGGCGACCCCGCCGGACGCCCGTATACGGCCGCACCTCCTGCGCGCCGAACTCCTGCGCACCGCCGTCCTGCCCGCGATAGTCGCCTCGCTGAGCGGCGCGGCGGCCGTGGTGCTCGTCCTGCGCACCACCACGGCGGAACCCACCGTCCCGGTCTGGACGGCCCTGTTCGGCACCGCGCTGCTCGCCTTCGCGGCCATCGCGGCGGCGGCCCTGGGAGCCGACCGCACCGCGCGGACCGTCCTCGGCCGGTGCAACGCGCTGCGCCGCGCCGGCGCGCGCCGGCAGGCCGAACTGCGCGCCGTCGTCGAGCAGCTAGGACGGGGCGAACGCGTGCCCGCGCGCCCCGCGCCGCCCACCGCGACCGGCCACGGCGGCGACGAGTTCGACCTGCTCGCGGCGGAACTCGGCCGCTCCCACGAGGCCGCGATCGGCGCCGTGACCCAGGCGTCGCGGCTCTCCAGCAGCGTCGGCAACGAACAGAAGGTGGAAGTCTTCGTCAACCTGGCCCGCCGCCTTCAGTCCCTCGTCCACCGCGAGATCCAGTTGCTGGACGACCTGGAGAACGAGGTCGAGGACCCGGAGCTGCTGAAAGGTCTCTTCCAGGTCGACCATCTCGCGACCCGGATCCGCCGGCACGCCGAGAACCTGGCCGTCCTCGGCGGGGCGATCTCCCGGCGGCAGTGGAGCAGACCGGTCACCCTGACCGAGGTCCTGCGCTCCGCCATCGCCGAGGTCGAGCAGTATCCACGGGTCAAGCTGGTACCGCCGATCGAGGGCAGCCTGCGCGGCCACGCCGTCGCCGACGTCATCCATCTGCTGGCCGAACTGGTCGAGAACGCCACCCTGTTCTCGTCCCCGCACACCCAAGTGCTGCTCCGCGCCCAGCAGGTGACGGCCGGGCTGGCGATCGAGGTGGAGGACCGGGGGCTCGGCATGCACCTCACCGAGCAGAAGAAGATGAACGCGCTGCTCACCGACCCGGACCAGGTCAATGTCGCGCACCTCCTCCAGGACGGGCGGATCGGCCTGTTCGTGGTGTCCGCACTGGCCCGCAGGCACGGGATCGCGGTCCGGCTCCAGACCAACATCTACGGCGGGATCCAGGCCGTACTGGTACTGCCGCGGACGCTGCTCGGCGCCGACCCCGGCGACCACCCGGATCACGCCGGGCGGCCGGAGCCGGACGTCTCTCCCGTACAAGGTTCTCCGGCACAGGGCTCCCCGGCACCGGCCCCTCCCGCGCAGGGCCCTCCCGTACAGGAGAGCACCACCCAGCCGCCCGCGTATCCGTCGGCGCCCCCGCCCGCGCCGCCCGCCCCGCCGTCCCCGGCGGCTCCCGGCGGGCCCGCGCCCCTGCCCGTACGGACCGCCCACGCCGAGCGGCCCACCCCCGCCGACGCCCGCCCCGGCGCCCGCCACGCCGGGCGGCCCGAGCAGCCGCCCGGCCCCGTGATCCCGGTCAGGCCCGCCGTCGAACCCACCGGCGACGGCATGATCCGCGGTCCCGCGAGCCGGCCACTCCTGCCCAGGCGCCGGGGGCAGGAACACCTCGTACCGCAGTTACGGGACGCCCCCGCGCCGGCCCCCGCCGGTGAGCCCGCGCTCCACGATCCCGGTCTGATGGCCGCCTTCCGGCGGGGCATCGGCCTCGCCGAATCCCAGCCCACCACGCGGCCCACGGGAGCGGCACCCCCTTCCGAACTGCCGGAATCACCGCGCCACGACACCACCCCCAAGGAGTAGATTCACCATGGCGAGCGATGTGCCGACCGGCCATGTCTCCGACCTCGACTGGCTGTTGAGCGGTCTGGTCCAGCGAGTCCCGTACACCCGCAGCGCGGTGCTGCTCTCCTCCGACGGACTGGTGAGGTCCGTACACGGCCTGGACCCCGACAGCGCCGACCACATGGCGGCCCTCTCCTCCGGCCTCTACTCGCTGGGCCGCAGCGCGGGCATCCGGTTCGGTGACGGCGGTGAGGTCCGCCAGGTCGTCGTGGAGCTGGACTCCACCCTGCTCTTCGTCTCCACGGCGGGGTCCGGCACCTGTCTGGCCGTGCTGGCGGGCCGCGAGGCGGACGCCGCGGTCCTCGGCTACGAGATGGCGATGCTGGTCAAGAGCGTACGGCCCTATCTGGCGACGCCACTGCGGCACGGGGCCGGTGTCACACCGAGCGCCACGGGGCACTGACCGTGCCCCTGTCCACGGACGGGCCGTGGCTCGACGACGCGGCGGGCCGGCTCATCCGCCCGTACACCGTGAGCGGCGGCCGGACCCGCCCGACGGCGGCCCTCGACCTGCTGACGCTCGTGGTCTCCACCGGGACGCTGCCACAGCCGCACCTCGGCCCCGAGCACACCCAGGCCGTCGTCCTGTGCGCGGGGCCGACCTCCGTCGCGGAGATCGCCGCGCACCTCCGGCTCCCCGTGACGGTGACCAAAGTCCTCCTCTCCGATCTGGTGGAGTGCGGGGCGATCACCGCACGGCCGCCGGACACCTTCGACCACCCCACCGACCGTTTCCTGCTGGAGGCAGTGCTCGATGGTCTACGACGACAGCTCTGACCCCTATTCCGGCTCCCAGCCCTTTCCCACCGCCCTGAAGGTCCTTGTCGCGGGCGGGTTCGGCGTCGGCAAGACGACCTTCGTGGGGGCGGTCAGCGAGATCGCGCCTCTCAGTACGGAGGAGTTGCTGACCCAGGTCAGCGCCGCGACCGACGACCTGACCGGTGTCGAGACCAAGACATCGACCACGGTCGCGATGGACTTCGGCCGGCTGACGCTCGACGAACGGCATGTGCTGTACCTCTTCGGCACGCCAGGACAGGAACGCTTCTGGTTCATGTGGGACGAACTCTCCCGGGGCGCGCTCGGCGCGATCGTGCTCGCCGACACCCGGCGGCTCGACTACTCCTTCTCCGCGGTGGACTTCTTCGAACAGCGCGGCATCGGGTTCGTCGTCGCCGTCAACGAGTTCGACGGCTCGTACCGTTACGACCCGGAGGAGGTGCGGGCCGCGATAGACCTCAAACCGGAGGTGCCGATCGTGCTCTGCGACGCCCGTATCGCCAGCTCCGGCATCCGGACGCTGGTCACACTCGTCCAGCATCTCCTCACGGCGTCCCCGGCCCCCACGCCGTCTCCCTCCGCGACCCCGGTCCCGTACCGGGAGTCCCCGGTGGCCTTCGCGCCGGCTCCGGCACCGGAGCTTGCCGAATGAGGCCGTCGGCGGCGATCGTCCCGAGCGACGGAGTGTGCGGATGAGGTACGACCCGATCGCCCGGCTGCTGCTCACCCCCGTCGACCAGGAAGCGCCCCAGCGCGCGGTGCGGCTGCGCGGGCTCGGGCTCGGCGAACGCCCGGAACCGGCCCTCGACGCCTTCGCCGGGCAGATGGCACAGATGGCGGGCGCTCCCTACGCCATGGTCAACTTCCTCGACGAGGAACGGCAGTTCTTCGCCGGACTGCACACCCCACAAGGCTGGGCCGAGGAGCGCCACAAGTCCCGTGACCACGGCTACTGCCCCTATGTGGTGGTACGGCGCAAGGCGCTGGTCCTGGAGGACGTCCGCGACTTCCCCCGCTTCGCCGGGAACGCGCTCGTGGACGAGACCGGCATCCGCTCCTACCTCGGAGCACCCCTCATCGACCGTACGGGGATGGCGCTGGGCACCGTCTGTGTGGCCGACACCGAGCCGCGCCGGTGGGGGCGCGCCGGGCTCGACACCATCAAGGCGTGCGCGGCGCAACTGATGTCGCAGATCCACCGCAGGGAGGACGGCCTGGCCTAACCTCGGAACAGCCTCTTGACCACACGGACGGGCAGTCACTAGCGTGACGGATCATCCTGCCGGAAAGCGCTTTCCGGGTCTCGGTCCTTTCCGGGTCCCGGCCTCCGAGTCCGGGCCGAGCGTCGGCCGAAGCACTTCGCGGCAGGTCCCCCGAAGAGTGTCCCCCCAAGGCGCAGCGCACGTGACAACTACCCGGTTGGCCCGAGGAGTTCACAGTGAGCCAGAGCGTCCTGCCCGCCCCTCCTTCCCCCGCGCCGCAGCGTGTCAGACCGGGTGCCGGGGAGCGGATCGCCCGCGTCGTCGAGGCCGGTAAACGCCCCGCCGCACTTCTGGTCGGCTGTGGTGTGCTCTGGTGGGCGATCGCCGCCGCCGAGCTGGTCGAGCCGTATCTCGTCCCCTCGCCCGGTGCCACGCTCGACGTGCTGACGGGGAAGGCGGGTTACCTCTGGCAGCACACCTGGGTGACGACGTACGAGACACTGCTCGGCTTCCTCATCGCCGCCGTGGTCGGTGTGCTCGCCGCGGTGGTGATGGTCCGCTCGTCGGCCGTGGAGCGCACGCTCTACCCCCTGCTGCTCTTCGCCCAGGTCGTGCCGAAGATCGCCGTCGCACCGCTGTTCGTTGTCTGGCTCGGCTTCGGGATCACCCCGAAGATCCTGATCGCCGTCCTCATCGCCTTCTTCCCTGTGGTGATCTCGATGGTGACCGGTCTCAAGGCGGTCGATCCGGAGATGCTCCAGCTCTCCGCGACGATGGGCGCGAAACCCTGGCAGACCTTTGTCAAGATCCGCTTCCCGGCCTCGCTGCCCCATCTCTTCTCCGGGCTCAAGGTCGCCGTGACCCTCGCGGTGACGGGTGCGGTCGTCGGTGAGTTCGTCGGCGCCAACGAGGGTCTCGGCTATGTGATCCTCCAGGCGAACGGCAATCTCGACACCCCGATGCTCTTCGCGGGTCTCCTCGTCATGTCGCTGATCGGTGTTGTCCTCTTCGCACTGGTCGAGGCCGCCGAGAGGCTGCTGCTGCCCTGGCACGCGAGCCGTCGGGACCCCGACGTCACCACCACCTACTGAGCACGACCCGCACCGCGCACGACCCGCACCGCGCACGACCCGCACGGCGCGCGGCACGTACTGGGCACGACATGTACTGAGCACGACTCGCCCCCGTTCCGGGAAGGGCCAAGCCATGCACCCGCGCAGACTCCTGATCGGCCTCGTACCGCTGTTCCTGATCGCCGCCACCGCCTGTGGAGAGGACGGCGCGGGGACCACCACCAGTGACTCCGGCAAGAAGCTCGACGAGGTGACCCTGACGCTCAACTGGTATCCGTACGGCGAACACGCGCCGTTCTACTACGGCAAGCAGCGGAAGATCTTCGAGAAGCACGGCATCGATCTGACGATCAGGGCCGGCCAGGGTTCGCAGAAGACCGTGCAGGCGACCGCCGCCGGACAGACCGACTTCGGCTGGGCCGACACCCCCGCCGTGCTCAGCGGGGTGGACCAGGGCGTCCGGGTGAAGAGCCTCGGGGTCTTCCTCCAGACGACGCCGTCGTCCGTGCAGTTCTTCGAGAGCGAGAACGTCGACACGCCGGCCGACCTCAAGGGCAAGACCATCGCGGGCACGGCGGGTGACGCGCTCACCAAGACCTTCCCGATCTTCCTGGAGAAGAACGGGCTGAAGGAGTCGGACGTCACGGTCCAGAACACGGACCCGGCGGGCAAGATCGCCGCGGTGATCTCGGGAAAGACGGACGCGCTGCTCGGCTACGCCAGCGACCAGGGCCCGACCATGAAGGACAAGGCCAAGAAGGAGGTCTCGTACCTCCGCTTCTCCGACCACGGGCTCAACTTCTACTCCAACGGACTGATCGCCGGCCGGCAGATCCTCGCCGAGCGGGGCGACCTGGCCCGGCGCATGGTGCGGGCCGTCAGCGAGTCGTGGGCGGCGGCCGAGAAGGCGCCCGGGCCGGCTGTCGCCGCGATGGGCGGGGCCTCGGAGCAACTGCCGCCAGCGAACGTCCTGTCGGAGCAGTTCACCACGACGGTGACCCTGCTGCACACCGACGAGACACGCGGCAGCGCCCCGGGTGTCAACACCGAGGGCGACTGGCAGCGGACCATCGACATCTTCGCGCGGGCCGGTCTGGTGAAGAGCCCGAAGGCCGTACAGGAGTACTGGGACAGCGGCACGGCGCTGAAGGGATAGGGCGGAACACACCATGGCCAGGAACGCGAAGCTCCAGGATCCGGCGGCGCGGCAGGACGGCGCGCCCCACACCACCTTGCCCCCGGGCGCGCCCGCGGTCAGCCTGGACCAGGTGGCGGTCCGGTTCCGTACGAAGAAACGCGAGGTCACCGCCTTGCACGAGGTCTCGCTCGATGTGGCGCCCGGGGAGTTCGTCGCTCTCGTCGGGCCATCCGGCTGCGGCAAGTCCACACTCCTCAAACTCGTGGCGGGCCTGCTGACCGCGTCCGAGGGCGCCGTACGGCTGCACGGCCGGCCGGTCGAGGGGCCTCGGCACGACATCGGCTATGTGTTCCAGCGCGCCGCGCTGCTGGAATGGCGCACCGCCCGCCGCAACATCCTGCTCCAGGCGGAGATACGGCGGACGGACGCCGCCGCGGCCCGCGAGCGCGCGGACGAACTCATCGCGATGACCGGGCTCACCGGGTTCGAGGACGCGTATCCGCACGAACTCTCCGGCGGCATGCAGCAGCGCGTCGCGCTCTGCCGGGCGCTGCTCCACGCGCCGCCCGTGCTGTTGATGGACGAGCCCTTCGGGGCGCTCGACGCGCTGACGCGGGAGCAGCTCAACATGGAGCTGAACCGCATCTGGCGCGAGACCGGCACCACCGTGCTGCTCGTGACCCACTCCATCTCGGAAGCGGCCTATCTGGCCCAGCGGGTGGTGGTGATGAGCCCGCGCCCCGGCACGATCACGGAGATCATCGACGTGGGACTGCCGGCGGAACGGGAGTACACGCAGACGCTCGGGCGCCCCGAGTTCCGCACGGCGACGACCAGGATCCGAGGACTGCTGGGGGCGGCTTCCGCGCCGGAGTGACGCGCCGCGCCGTCGGGGCCCTGACGCCGGTTCCGCTGACCGGCCGCGCATACGGGCGAGCCACGCGCCGGTCGGGGCG
>NZ_JBHZEJ010000016.1:0-128884 GCF_042756365.1 Streptomyces sp. NPDC059092 | reverse complement strand
CCATACAAAAAACTCATTATCTGCTCGGCCAGTTTTTTTCCATCCCCCACATACACCCCGATCCCTGCCACCACATTTCCGCCCCCCCCACGGCTCCGTCGTGGAAATGCTCTCCGGATCAGTCTCCGGTCGGCCTCTCCGGTCGTTCTCCGGCCGGTCCTCGGATCAGACCGTTTCGGGAAGCTCGTCGAGCCCTTCGGCGACCAGCTTGGCCAGCCGGTCCAGGGCGACGTCCGCGCCCTCGGCGTCGGAGGCCAGCACGATCTCCTCGCCGCCCTGCGCGCCCAGGCCGAGCACCGCGAGCATCGACGCGGCGTTGACGGGGTTGCCGTCGGCCTTCGCGATCGTCATGGGGACGCCGGCGGCCGTGGCGGCGCGGACGAAGATGGAGGCGGGACGGGCGTGCAGGCCCTCGGCCCAGCCGACATTGACGCGGCGCTCAGCCATGGTGTTGCCCTTCAAGTCGCAAAAAGTCTCAAAACAGATGTCCGTACCAATGTCTCATGAGGCGTGGGAGGGCTCCCCGTCACCCCCGATCGCCGGTCACGGGCGCGGACCGCGCCGTAGGCTTGCGTCATGGAGCACCCGCGGGACCACGCGTATCCAGGGCACTGGGAGGCGGACGTGGTGCTGCGCGACGGCGGTACCGCCCGGATCAGGCCGATCACCACCGAGGACGCTCAGCGGCTGGTCAGCTTCTACGAACAGGTCTCCGACGAGTCGAAGTACTACCGCTTCTTCGCCCCCTACCCGCGCCTCTCCGACCGTGACGTCCACCGCTTCACGCACCACGACTACGTGGACCGGGTGGGGCTCGCGGCGACGGTGGGCGGCGAGTTCATCGCGACCGTACGGTACGACCGCACCGACGAGCGCGGACTGCCCGCCTCCGCGCCCGCCGACGAGGCCGAGGTCGCCTTCCTCGTGCAGGACGCGCACCAGGGCCGCGGCGTCGCCTCCGCCCTCCTGGAACACATCGGCGCCGTCGCCCGCGAGCGGGGCATCCGGCGCTTCGCCGCCGAGGTGCTGCCCGCCAACGCCAAGATGATCAAGGTGTTCCGGGACGCCGGGTACACCCAGAAGCGCAGCTTCGAGGACGGCTCCGTACGGCTCACCCTCGACCTGGAACCGACCGCGGAGTCCCTGGCCGTCCAGCGCGGCCGTGAACAGCGCGCGGAGGCCCGCTCGGTACAGCGGCTGCTGACCCCCGGCTCGGTCGCCGTCGTCGGGACCGGCCGCGCCCCCGGCGGTGTCGGCCGCACCGTGCTCCGGAACCTGCGCGACGCGGGCTTCACAGGCCGCCTTTACGCGGTGAACAGCGCGTTCCCCGAGTCCACGGAACGGCTCGACGGCGTCCCCGCCGTACGCTCCGTCACCCGGATCGGTGAACCCGTCGACCTCGCGGTCCTCGCCGTCCCCTCCGACCGGGTCCCGGAAGCGGTCGAGGACTGCGGCCGCTCCGGCGTGCGCGGCCTGGTGGTCCTCTCCGCCGGTTACGCCGAGAGCGGTGCCGAGGGCCGCGAGCGCCAGCACGCACTGGTCCGCCAGGCCCGCTCGTACGGCATGCGCATCATCGGCCCCAACGCCTTCGGGATCATCAACACCGCCGACGGCACCCGGCTGAACGCCTCCCTCGCGCCACAGCCGCCCGCACGTGGCCGGATCGGCCTGTTCACCCAGTCCGGCGCGATCGGCATCGCCCTGCTCGCCGGGCTCCACCGGCGTGGCGCGGGCCTCTCGTCCTTCATCTCGGCGGGCAACCGCGCGGACGTCTCGGGCAACGACATCCTCCAGTACTGGTTCGAGGACCCGGACACCGATGTCGCTCTGCTCTACCTCGAATCGATCGGCAACCCGCGCAAGTTCACCCGGCTCGCCCGGCGCACGGCGGCGGTGAAGCCGGTCGTCGTGGTCAAGGGCGCCCGGCACAGCGGCAGCGCCCCGCCCGGGCACACCGTCCCCGTCACCCGCATACCGGACGCCACGGTCTCGGCGCTGCTGCGGCAGGCCGGGGTGATCCGTGTCGACACGGTCACCGAACTCGTCGACGCGGGCCTGCTGCTCGCCTCCCAGCCCCTGCCCGCGGGGCCGCGGGTGGCGATCCTCGGCAACTCCGAATCGCTCGGCCTCCTCACGTACGACGCCTGCCTCACTGAGGGCCTGCGCCCCCTGCCGCCCCAGGACCTCACCACGGCCGCGGCGCCCGACGACTTCCGTACGGGGCTCACGGCGGCGCTCGCCGACCCCGGCTCCGACGCCGTCGTGGTGACCGCGATCCCCCGGGTGGGGGTGACGGGCACGGCGGACCCCGAAGGCGCCGGCGCGCTGGCCACCGCGCTCAGAACGGCCGCGGCGGCGGTCCCGGGGAAGCCGGTCGTGGTGGTCCACGTCGAGATCGGCGGCCTGGCGCAGGCGCTGTCGGCGGCGGCGAACAGCGGCCCCGGCCGCCCGGCCCCACCGTCCCCGGCCCCGCCCTCGCCCGCGCCGCCCGAGGAGATACCGTCCCCCGACCCGGGCGCCCCCGCCCCCGCCCTCGTACGCGTCCCCGCCTACCCGGCCGCCGAGCGCGCCGTCCGGGCGCTCGCCGAGGCCGTCCGGTACGCGCAGTGGCGGCGCCAGGCCGCCGAACCCGGCAAGGTGCCCGAGTTCCTGGACGACGCCATCGACGAGAGCGGCGCCGCCGCCCTCATCGGCCGTCTCCTCGGAGCCGCCCCCGGAGCGCGCCGCGTCTCCCTCACCCCCGACGACGCCCACGAACTGCTCGCCCTGTACGGCATCCCCGTACGGCCGACCCTGCCCGCGCCGGGGCCCGACGAGGCCGTCGCCGCCGCCGCACGGCTCGGCTACCCCGTCGCCCTGAAGACGACCGCGCCGCATCTGCGCCACCGCGCCGACCTCGGCGGCGTACGGCTCGACCTCGCCGACGAGGCGCGACTGCGGCTGGCCCACCGCGAGCTGACCGAGACGCTCGGCTCCGCCGTCGAGCTGCGCCCTGTCGTCCAGGCCATGGCGCCGCGCGGCGTGGACACCGTCGTACGGGCCGCCATCGACGCCGCCGCCGGCGCCGTGCTCTCCTTCGGGCTGGCCGGCGCCCCCTCCGAACTCCTCGGCGACCTCGCCCACCGGCTGGTGCCCGTCACCGACCGGGACGCCGCCGAGCTGATCCGGTCGATCCGCACGGCACCGCTTCTCTTCGGCTGGCGCGGCTCCGCGCCGGTCGACACCCTCGCCCTGGAGGAGGTGCTGCTGCGCGTGTCCCGGCTGGTCGACGACCACCCCGAGGTCGTCTCCGTCACCCTGGAGCCCGTGGTCGTCGCCACGCACGGGGTATCGGTGCTCGGCGCCACCGTCCGCCTCGCACCGCCGCCCGCCCGCGACGATCTCGGCCCGCGCACCCTCCCCAGCTACTAGGGCGTGTTTCGAGAGTAGCGCCGTCCGCCCGTAGGGCGGGGCCTGCGGCGTCCGGTGCACTGCACTCGCTCCGTCTCGGCGCACTGAATTGCCCTTGGGATGCCGAGCGCGATCGCGAGGTGGAGGATCGGCACCCTCGATGGCCTGGACGTACTCGGACGACTCCGACAACGCAGCGAGCGTGCGTGCCAGGCGTCGCGGGCCAGGCGGGACTTTCGAAACACGCCCTAGTGAGGCCCGCCCGCCCGCTGCTCAGCGGATACCGCCGGAGCAGGGCGTCTCCGGCAGCCATCCGGCCACCGTAGGATGAGCGCATGGCGAAGACCGGTACGACGACCCAGGGGCTGCGCACGGCGATCGAGCGCAGCGGCTACTACCCGGCTCTCGTGGCCGAGGCGGTGGAGGCCGCTGTCGGTGGCGAGCCGATCTCGTCGTACCTGGTGCACCAGGAGACCACGTTCGACGCCAACGAGGTGCGGCGGCATGTCACCGTCCTCGTGCTGACGGCCCACCGCTTCATCGTCAGCCACACCGACGAGCAGGCCGCCGACTCCAGCTCCCCGACGCCGTATGCCACCACTTCCACCGAGTCGGTCAAGACCGACCGCATCTCCTCCGTCGTGGTCAGCCGAGTCGTCGCCAACCCGGAGTCGTACAAGCCCGGTACCCTCCCGCGTGAGGTCGTCCTCACCATCGGCTGGGGCGCCGTCTCCCGTATCGATCTGGAGCCCGCCGCCTGCGGCGACCCCAACTGCGAGGCGGACCACGGCTACACGGGCAGCTCCACCGCCGACGACCTGAGCCTGCGTGTCAGCGAGGCGGGCGACGGCCCGGACGCGGTGCGGCAGACGCTCGCGTTCGCGCAGGCGCTCTCCGAGGCGATCGCGGCCACGGCGGCCACGGCGGCGACCACCCGCTGATGGCAGCCGAACCCTTCTGGCCGGAGTCCGTCCCGCTCGCTCTCTCCAGCGCGCCGCTGCCGCAGTACGGCAGCGGTTCGCTCGCCGATCTGCTGCCCACCCTCGCCGCCGGCCAGGGCGTACCGGATCTGACCGCGACGATCTCCGAACTGACCCCCGCCGACCGGAACTGTGTCTTTCTGATCGACGGTCTCGGCTGGGAGCAGCTCAAGGCCCACCCGGACGAAGCGCCGTACATGACGTCGCTGCTGGCCACCTCGCGCGGCTCCACCGGGCGCCCCCTCACCACGGGTTTCCCCGCCACCACCGCGACCTCCCTCGCCTCCGTCGGCACGGGGCTGCCCCCCTCCGCACACGGCCTGCCCGGCTACACAGTCCGCGACCCGGCGACCGGCGCGCTGATGAACCAGCTCCGCTGGAAGCCGTGGACCGCGCCGCACGTCTGGCAGCCGTACCCGACGGTCTTCGAACTGGCCGACGCGGCGGGCGTGCACACCGCGCAGGTGTCCTCCCCGACCTTCCAGCACACCCCGCTCACCAAGATCGCGCTGAGCGGCGGCTCCTTCTTCGGCCGGCTCTCCGGCGAGGACCGGATGGACCTGGCCGCCGAACAACTCGCCGCGGGCGACCGGTCGCTGGTCTACACGTACTACAGCGAGGTCGACGGCAAGGGCCACCGCTCCGGGGTCGACTCCGACGCCTGGCGCGGCCAGTTGATGTACGTCGACCGGCTCGTCCAGCGCCTCGCCGAGCAGCTTCCGCCCCGTACCGCGCTCTACGTCACCGCCGACCACGGCATGATCGACATCCCCTTCGACGAGGAGTCGCGCATCGACTTCGACGAGGACTGGGAGCTGCGCGCCGGGGTCGCCCTGCTCGGCGGCGAGGGCCGGGCCCGTCATGTCTACGCCGTACCCGGCGCCGCCGCCGATGTGCTCACGGTCTGGCGGGAGGTGCTCGGTGAGCGGTTCTGGGTCGCGAGCCGCGACGAGGCGATCGCGGAGGGCTGGTTCGGTCCGCCGGGCGCGATGGACGAGCGGGTGTACGGCCGGATCGGCGACGTCGTCGCCGCGGCCCACGACGATGTGGTGATCACGGCCTCCGTCCGGGAGCCGCACGAGTCGATGATGGTCGGGATGCACGGCTCGATGACCCCCGTCGAGCAGCTTGTGCCCCTCCTGGAAGTACGCTCGTAACCGCTCGTACGTCCGCACGGCGTTCGTGTGATGTCCTTACCGACCCCGTGACCGGCCCCCGTGCGACCGTGTGGAACCTCTGTACGGTGCCGGTGCGGCGCCCGTCGACCGCAGCAGCCGAAGACCTGAAAGGCCGTCCCTCCCTCATGCCAGAGCTGGTGTTCTTCTCCGGAACGATGGACTGCGGAAAGAGCACTTTGGCGCTCCAGATCGGACATAATCGTTCGGCCCGGGGACTTCAGGGCGTGATCTTCACGCGGGACGACCGGGCGGGCGAGGGGAAGCTGTCCTCGCGACTGGGCCTGGTCACGGAGGCTGTCGAGGCCACCGAGTGCATGGACCTGTACGGGTATCTGGTCGGTCAGCTGTCCAAGGGCGGCAAGGTCGATTACGTGATCGCCGACGAGGCGCAGTTCCTCTCGCCGGAGCAGGTCGACCAGCTGGCCCGGGTCGTGGACGACCTCGGGCTTGATGTCTTCGCCTTCGGTATCACCACCGACTTCCGCACCAAGCTCTTTCCCGGCTCGCAGCGGCTGATCGAGCTGGCCGACCGGATCGAGGCCCTCCAGGTGGAGGCCCTTTGCTGGTGTGGATCCCCGGCCACCCACAACGCGCGCACGGTGGGTGGGGAGATGGTCGTCGAGGGTGCCCAGGTGGTCGTCGGCGACGTCAACCGTCCGGTGGGGCAGATCGGTTATGAGGTTCTGTGCCGCCGCCATCACCTCCGCCGGATGACTGCCGCTCCAGCCCGCGCGGGCACGCTGTCCCCCGATGTCCTGCCGATCGCGTCCGCTTGACGGCGGGATTCCTTCTCCGGTTTCGGGTGTCAGCGGGACCACCGTGTCCTACGCTCGACGCACGACCCGCGCGTTGGAAACGGTGGAGGCATCGTGGACCCGATTGCACCTGAACTGCTCATGGCCCTTGCCGGAGGCACCGCGGGCGCGGCGGGGGAGCAGGTGTGGGCATCCCTGCGTAACCTGGTCGGACGTCGGCCGTCGGACGGAGAGCCGTACGACGAGGGTGGGTTGACGGCCCTCGCCGAGGCGCCCGGCAGCGCGGAGCGTGCCACGGCGCTGGCCGAGGGGCTGACCCTTCGCGCCCGGCAGGACCCCGCCTTCGCCGAGGCGCTCGCGGCCTGGCGTCGGGAGGCCGAGGCGTCGGAGGGCACGCGGACCGGCGCGGGCAACGTGAGCAACGTGGTCTCCGGGGGCACTCAGGGCACTGTCATCCAGACTCGGGATGTTCACGGCTCCATCAATACCGGTGGCTGACGGGGCCGTGCACCGCTGGATGGCGGTGCACGAGGGGGCCGGGTGCCGGCCGGGCAATGCGACAGGTCCGGCCGGACCGGCGACCGCGGCAGGTTCCGCTGACGCTTCGTGCCCCGTTGGTATCCTGTGAGTGACGTGCCGGAACCGGTCGAACCCTGCGCGCTCGCAGGCGAGTTCACCGCAGCACTCGCTCGTCAGCAGCAGCTCGCGGAGCGCCGTGAGGAGATCGTCACCAGGCTGCACGACGAGGTGGAGCGGCTGCGCCGAGGCGAGATGGAAATGGCGCTCGATCTCGTGCGCCACTCCCTGATCCGGCTCCACGACCAGATCCTGCGCCAGGCCGAACACGTCGCCGGCCCGCTCGGCGTCGACGAGGTACGGGCCCTGCTGAACGCGCTGGCCGACGAGGCGGCGGACACCGTGGCCAGGACCGGCGTGGAGCGGTACGTCCCCCGCCCCGGCGAGGCATTCGACATGGCGTTGCAGCGTCCGGTGGGACGCGCCGCCGCTGAAGGACCTGAGGCGGACCGGAAAGTGGAGCGCGTGGTGGCGGCAGGATTCGTTCAGGGGGAGCGGGTCGTCCGCAAGGCCGACGTCGTGGTTTCCCGGTGGGAACCGGATGCCCCATGAATGCGCCCGGCTCCATCGGCATGGCTTGCAAGGACAACTGGCGAGACAACAGACGGGATGGGCGCGACGCGCGGCCGTCCCGGAGGCGGGAGACCGTATGGCCGTCTACGGCATCGATCTGGGGACCACCTACTCCTGCGTCGCGCGGTTCGACGAGGTCGGCAGACCGACCGTGCTGCGCAACCTCGAAGGGGCGGACACCACACCGTCCGTCGTCTACTTCGAGAGCGCCGACAGCGTCGTGGTGGGGCAGAGCGCGAAGGACGCCACCGTCCTCGACCCCGAGCACGTCGTGCAGCTCATCAAGCGGGACATGGGCGATGTGGTGCCACGCGAGTTCCACGGCCGCACCTACACACCCGAGGAGATCTCCGCTCGCATCCTGCGCAAGCTCGTGGAGGACGCCGCGGCCGCCGGCGGCGACGTGGCGCGCGACGTCGTGATCAGTGTGCCCGCCTACTTCGGGCTCGCCGAGCGGGACGCCACCCGTAAGGCCGGCGAGATCGCGGGACTGCGCGTCCTCGACGTGGTCGCCGAACCCATCGCGGCCGCGCTCGACTACGGAGCCCTGGAAGGAGACGAGGCGCGCGGGGACCGGGCCATCCTCGTGTACGACCTGGGCGGCGGCACCTTCGACACCACCGTGCTCACCCTGCGCGGGCGCGAGCTGACCGTGTTGTGCACGGACGGCGCGAAGGAGCTGGGCGGCAGCGACTTCGACGACCGCATCGTGACGCACCTGGCGGAGCGGTTCCGCGAGCGCTTCCCGGACGTCGACGACCCGCTGTCCGACCTCCAGTCCGAGACGCAGCTGCGCAAGGACGCCGAGGAGGCGAAGAAGGCGCTGTCCTTCCGCGAGCGCTACACCGTCCGCGTCATGCACCAGGGCAGGGTCGAACCGGTGGAGCTGACCCGGGGGCTGATCGAGGAGCTGACCCGCGACCTGCTCGACCGCACCGTCGACATCACCCGCCGCACCGTCGAACTGGCCGCGGAGCGGGGCACGTCGTCCTTCGACGATGTGCTGCTCGTCGGCGGCGCGACCAAAATGCCCGCCGTCGCCACCGCCCTGCGCACCCAGTTCGGCTTCGAGCCCAGGCTGCACAACCCCGATCTCGCGGTGGCCCGGGGCGCCGCGCTCTACGCCCTCGACCGGGCCACGTACATCCTCTCCGGCGGCGAACTCCCCGCAGGCCAGGCACCGGACGTACCGGAGACCGGCCTCACCCACCGCCCGTACGAAATCACCACCGTCGCCTCGCGCGGCTACGGCATCCAGGTCACGGACATCGACACCGGCCGGGGGTACGTCACCCACCTCGTGCACGCCAACGACACGCTGCCCGCCTCGGTGACCGACGACTTCCACACCCTCCGCGACGGTCAGCGGAAGGTCCGGATCCAGGTGATGGAGCAGGCGGGCGCGGTGGAGTCGGAGGAAGTGGAGCACAACATCGAAGTCGCGGAAGGCACGTTGAAGATCCCACCCGGCAAACCCGCGCGCTGGCCCTTCCAGTGCGTGTTCACACTCGACACCTCCGGGCTCCTCACCGTCGTCGCCACCGAACGGGAGACCGGCGAACAGATCGAGATCTCCCTTCAGATCGGAGGTCTGTCCCAGGCGGCGGTGGACGAGGCACGGGTTGCGATGAGCCGCCAGCGGATCGGCTGATCGCGGGCGGGACGGGGGAACAAGACCATGGCCTTCGACGAGGAGCGCTACCGGCGCGAGGTGCTCGACGCCGGATTGCCCGTGACCGAGGACCTGCGCACGCGCTACCAGCTGCCGCAGCGCCTCACCGGACCCGCGGTCGCCGAATCGGTCGCCGCGGTCCGCGCCTGCTGGCGCCGCAGCCGGTCCCGGCTCAAGTACCGCTCTGTCATCGAGCAGTTGGAGGCCGGGTACCTCAGCCACCGGCCGCTGCTGGACGCGGCCGCCGCCGACGACCCGGGACGGCTGCGGGCCGCCCTCGAAGCACACGGCCGACGCGCCGAATCCGAGCGGGCCCGGCTTCGCGCGGCCCTGGAGGAGGCCACGGGCGGGCTCGGCATGCTCGCCGGGAGCACGGTCGCGGAGATCGCCGCCGCCCACCGCGTCCGTGAGGACCGGGTACGGGACCTGCTGCCGGCTCTCGGGCTGCGCACCGCCGAGCCCGACCCGTTGCCCCGGTCGGTGCCGCACCCCGCGTACGCGCGCTGCGCCGGCCACCTGGAAGTGCTGGGACTGCGGCACCTCGGCGACTTCCTCGCGACAGACACACCCGGCGGACGGACCCAGCAGTTCGTACACGTCTTCGACGCGCCCCCGGTCGGCCTGCCGGCCGTCGAGGCGGCGGCGCGCCGCTGGGGACGGCTGCCGCACGGCGCCGCGCACACAGCGGCCCAGGCCGTGACCGCCGCCATCCGTGGTGTGCTGACAGAACAGGGCCCGGAGGGACTCGCCCGTATCCTGCTCCACGAACTGGCGCTGCCTCTGCGGACGCGGTACGCCGCCCGCGCGACCCCGTCCACGCTCCTGGCATACGCGGTGGGAGAGCTGTCCGTCGCCGCGGACGACGCGCGGCGACTCGTGTTCGCGGTGCTGCACGAGGCGGCCGGGGATCCGGTGTCGGAGCGGCTGCGCCGGCTGGTCGTGGACGGGCGGCTCGCCGAGGCGGCGGCCGTGGCGGACCGGTTGCCGCCGGGCTCGCTCGCCGAGGACGTGCGCGCGCTGGCCGAGCATGTGCGCGGGAAACTCGCCGAGGCGCGCGGCATGGTGGACCGCGCCCGCCGACTGCCACCGGCCGAGGCGGACCAGGCCTGGGACCTGCTGGAACAGGCGGAGGCGGCCGTCCGCGATCTGCCGGGGATCGACGCCGTGCGCCGCGCCCTCGCGGTCCGCCCGGTGTCCGGCCTCACCACGACCCCGGACGGCGCGGGCGTCACCGTCCGGTGGCGGCCCTCGCCGTCCACGACGGGCGAGCCCGAGTACGTGCTGCTGCGCACCGAGCGGCGCCCGCCACGCGACCCGGCCGACGGCACGGTGCTGCCGCTGACGTCGCCACGTGCCACCTCGTACGTGGACGGCTCACCCCCGGTCTGTGTCCCGCTGTACTACGCGGTCGACGTGCGGCGGGCCGCCGAACCCGGCAGTGCGCCCTCGCCGCTCGTGGTGGGCGGGCCCGTCGTGCACTGGCCCGAGGTCACCGACACCCGCCTGCGCCCCGGGGACCGTCGGATCACCGCCGGCTGGACCTGCCCCGACCGTGCCCAGTCCGTCGAGGTCGTCCGCACCGGGCCGGACGGTGCGGAGGTGGGAGTCGCTGCCCGCCGCGACGGCTTCACGGACGGTGGCCTCGCCAACGGCACGACGTACCGCTACCGCATCCGCGTCGTCCACCGCCCCGACGACGGACCGCCTGTGCGCACGGAGGGCGTCCGGCACAGCGCCACGCCGCTCGCGCCGCCCGAGCCGGTCACCGACCTGGACATCCGCCTCGTGGACGGCTACCTCCTGGCGCGCCTCACCCGGCCGCCCGGCGGCGAGGTGCGCCTGTACGGCTTCGACGACGTGCCCCCGTGGCCGGCCGGCACCGAGTTGCGCACGGCGCAGCTCCCCAGGAGTCCGATCGTGACGCGACCCGCTCCGGAAGGACTCCGGTTCGCGCCGCCAGGCCGGCCCACCATGCTGCTCGCGGTCACGGTCGCCGGGGAACGTGCCGTCGTGGGAGCACACGCCGTGGCCGCCGCGCAGGCGCTCGGCGCCCTCACGCTCACCCGCCTCGTCGGCACGGGCGTGGCCGTCGTCTTCGACTGGCTGCCGGACAGCGGCGACGAGGCCGAGGTCATCTGGCGGACCTCCGGCGAGGCGGGTGAGCAGCGGCGCATCGTCACCCGTGCCGCCTACCGGCACGAGGCGGGCGTAGGGCTGCCGGTCGTGGACGGCGCCGGGGTGGAGGTCGAGGTGCGGCCGATCGCCCGGCTCGGCGGGCTGCCCTCGTACGGTTCGCCGAGCACGGCGGTACTGCCGGCGTGCGCCGAGGTCGACTACCGGCTGGAACGGCACGGCCTGCCCGGACGGCGCACGGTCACCGCCGTGTTCACGGCGCGCGTCACCGTACGAGCCGAGCGGCTGCTGCTGGTGCGGTCGCGCGGCCCCCTCCGGCCACTGGAACCCGCCGACGGGGACGTCCTCGCGGAAGCCGCCGCCGTGACGCTCGGCCCCGGGCAGGACGTGAAGCTGTCGGCGCGCCTGGCCCGCGGCCCGGGAGACCGGCTGCGCTGCTTCGCCGTCGGCGAGGCGCTCGTGCTGCGCGACCCGCCGCAGCACACGCTCAAGGTCCACTAGGGGGAGCAGACGTGAGACTGCCGTGGCGACGTACCTGGGTGTGCCCGCACTGCTTCCGGCGCATCTCCCGAGCGCGGATCGCGTACGTCTGCGCGACCGGCGCCGCCTGCGCCGACGACCGGCGTCTCGCCTCGGCCGACCCGCGGGCCGGTTCGGCGGTGTGCGGCACCTGCGGCCGCACCGCCACCCGGCTGCGCTGCACCGCCTGCGCGGGCCGACTGCCGGAGGGCTATCTGCGCGCTCCCGGAAGGCTGGTGGCCCTTGCCGGACCGGTCAGCTCCGGCAAGAGCACCTATATCGGCGTCCTCGTGCACGAACTCCTGCACCGCCTCGGCGCCGAACTCGACGCCGCGCTGCTCCCCTGCGACGACGACACGATGGCCGACTACCACGAACGGTACGGACGGCACCTGTACGACGAGCAGCACATCGTCCCCAAGACCGCCGAGCACGACACCGGCCGCCCCCTCGTCTACCGCCTCAGCCGCACCCGGCGGGGCCGTTTCGGACGTGTCCGCAAGCGGGTGCTGACGTTGGTCTTCCTCGACACCGCGGGCGAGCACTTCGCCTCACGCGAGCGTATGGAGGCCGAGACGCGCTACTTCGGCGCGGCCGACGCCGTCGTCGTCCTCGTCGATCCGCAGGATCTTCCCGGCGCACCGGTGAAGGACGGCGACGGGGTGCCGGGCCGTTCGGGCGATGTACTCGCCCGGGTGCTGGGCCACCTGAGCGGCGGCGGGAAGGTGACCGTGCCGGTCGCGGTCGCCCTCACCAAGGCCGACCTTCTGCGGGCGCATCTGCCGGACAACTCCCCGCTGCACCGCACCCGCCGTCCCGGCGCCGTCTTCGACGCCGACGACCGAGCCGCCGTCCACGCCGAGCTGCGGGCCCTGCTGCGGCGCTGGCAGGAACACCAACTCGATGCGCGGCTCGACCATTTCTGCACCGATCATCAGCTGTTCGCGCTCTCCACCCTCGGTACCGCGCCCGGGCGGGGCGGCGACCTCGGACTCGGTGGCCTCGTACGCCCGCACCGGGTGGAGGACCCCCTGATGTGGCTGCTGCACCGCTTCGGCGCCCTCGACCGGGGACGGGGGTGACGCGTATGGCAGGACAGGCGCACTACACGTCCGCCCCGCCGTCGTCCGACGCGCCCCACGGCGGCTTCCGATTCACCGCTGTCTCCCCGGCGGCCCGCCCCGCACTCGATGTCCTTCGCCCGTTGACGGGGTACGCGCGGCCTTCGGGCACAGACCGGCTTCGCACATTCCCCGTGGCCTTCGCCTACGACCGACCGGACGACGACGCGGCCGTGCTGACCCGCACCCGCTTCACCGGCCAGGACTACACCGGCCGCTGGGGCAACCACTTCTGCCACGCCGTGTACGCCACCCCCGACGAACTGGCCGGTCTGCGCCCCGTCGAGCTGTGGGACACACCTCACTGGGCCCCGGTGCGGGCGCACGACGCCGGCCCTGACCTGCCCGACCTCCCCCACCTCGTCCCCGGCAGCGCCATCGGACCCGACCGCGTGGTCCGCATGCTGGCCGGCCTCGGCGCACCGGGCGTCCCCCTCCTGGAGCGGCTGCTCACCGCGGCCCTGCGGGTGCTGGTCGGCGAGGGCCCCGGTGCCACCCTGGTCTCCGCGCGTCCGGACCGTGTCGTCGACTGGATCGCCGCCGTCTCCTACACCCTGCCCGCCGGCCTGGCCGCCCGGCTGACGTTCACGACGTACACCGCGCGGCCCGAGGACGACCACCGCCATCTGACCGGGACCGGGCCGGAGACCGCGGAACGGGCTCCGGGGCCGGTGTTCCACCTCGACCGACTGACCGGAGACGGTTGTCCGGAGCCGATCCCGACGGCACGGTTCCTCGCGGGCGCGTTGGCGAGCGGGCGCCTCGACGTCCTGGACGACGTCGCGGAACTGTGGGACGCGGGCCCCGCGGACGGCGTCGAGGGGGGCGTCCGGCGGCTGCGGGCCGGGTGCGCGCTGCTCGCGCCCGACGGCGATGCGGGGGCCTTCGGCGGGGAGGGCCCCCGGCTCGTGGGCTTCGTACGTGCCGTCGCTGAGCTGCGGCCGGAGGAGGCGCGACTGGCGCCCGAGCACCTGACGGACGCCGCCGCGTGCCATCTCGCCGGGGCGACGGCGCCCCTGGGCGACGTACGGGCCGCGCTCGCTCCGCTGCCCGAGCCGTACCGGTCGGCCGTTCTCAAGGGGCTGCTCGCCGCCCTCGAAGCCTCCGCCGAACTGCGGGCCGCCGCCCTGGACGCGCAGACGTGTGCCTCCCTGGCCTCCCTCGCGCACGAAGCACCGGACGCGCTCGCGGCCACCCCCGGCACCGCGCTGCACGTGCTGCGCCGGGTGCCCGGGGAGCCGCGGCCGACCGCGCTGCGGATCCTGCGGCTGTACCGGCGGGGACTCTGGGAGGAGACGGAGACCTACGAGGCCCTGCGCGATCTGGTGCGTGCCGAGGAGCCGGAGCGGGCGCCACGGCTGCTGTGGCTACGCGGGCCGGCCCGGGGGAGGGAGTGAGCCGTGGCGAACCCCGTGACACTGCTCCTCGCGATCACTCTGATGGTCGTCCTGGTCGTCGGCCACGGCGTCCTCATCACCCTGCCCAAGCTGGTGTGGACCCAACTGCGCACCGTCTGGCGGACCTTCGGCCGGGCAGCACACACCCCACCCGACCCCCACGGTGAGCCGACCACGCCCGCCTACCTCCGCGTCATCGGCCCGCGCGACCTGCGCGCGACCTGGTGGGACGGACTTGAGCAGCACGAACACCTGATGGGCGACGCCGAACGGTTCATGGCCGACCGGGTGAGCGACGCGTTCCGCCGGTCGCCACAGGGCGGGACCGGCGGGCGGGGCTGCCTGATGCTCTTCCTGCGCCCGGCTTTCCTGCTGACGGCCGTCGCCGTCGTGCTGACCGCGACCGCGCTCAGCATCCTCCCCCTTCTGTTCGCGCTGCTGGTGTGGGCGCTGGGCTGTTCACTCTGGGCCCTGTGGTGGGTGGTGTGGATGGCTGTCGCACGGACGGGGCACGCGCTGCGCAGCGGGCCGGCGCCGTGCCCGTACACCGGCTGCGGGCGCACCGTCCACCGTCCGGTCCGGCTGTGCCCGACGTGTCGGGCCCGACACCGGCTGCTGCTGCCCAACCGGTACGGCGCCTTCTCCCACCGCTGCCGTTGCGGCACCCGCCTGCCCGCCGTCCTCGGCACGCGCCGCCTGGACGCGTGCTGTCCGCACTGCGGGAGGGCGCTGCCCGCCGGATACGAACGGGCTCGGTCCGTCGTGCTCGTCGGGGGCTCCGCCGCGCAGCGCGGCGGAGTGCACCGGCAGGGGCAGGCCGAGCTGGGCGTCACGCCCGGGGCCGAGCCACCGCTCGTGCGCACCGACGGGGCGCCCGTCCTCTGGTACGACCCGCCTGGTGACGCGTACGGCAGTCAGGAGTCGGTGGCCGCGCTGGACGTCCTGCGGCAGGCCCGTGGACTGCTGCTGGTGGTGGACGACCCTGCCGCGCACAGCGACGCCGTGTACGCCGTGACCCGCGTCCTGCACGTCCTCACCGCTCTGCCCGCGCGCCGCCGTCCGCGCCGTTTCGCACTGCTGTACACCCGAGCGGTACGGGGCGACGACACCGCCGTGCGCGCGCGACTTGACGCGGCCGGCGGCGGCCATCTGCTGCGCGTGCTCGACGCCACGGGCATCCCGGTGCGCTGCATTCCGGCCTCGGATCTCGCAGGGACGGTGGAGTGGCTTGCCGGTACGGCCGGGGCCCCGGGCTCCGGGGAGAGCATGGCGCCCCCGCCCGTGCGCCGACCGGAGAACACGACGGTCCGCTTCCCCCGACACCGCGCCGCCCGCCACACCCTTCTGCTCAGCCACTTCGCCGGGTACCTGGTCGTACCGCTCGTGCTGGCTCTCCTGCAGGCGGGTGTGATGCCGCCGACCGCCCTCTTCGGCCTGCCCGGGACGTATGACAAGTGGCGGCATCCGCTGACCGGTACGGTCCACCAGTTCGATCTCACCGCGGCCGCCACCCGGGACTGGCCGAAGCTCAGCGTCAGTTACTCGGCGCCGGGACATCCGCCGTCCGCTGCCCTGCCGGGGCGCCCGGGCTACTGGTCGGTCAAGGGATCCCCGACGAAGGGCAACTGGCTGAGGATGGACTTCGGGATGCCCCTGCCGCTGAGCGAGGTGTCGGTGGACTTCGACCCGGACAGCGTCGTGTCGTTGCTCGCGCCGGGCGTCGACGTGGAGGGCCAGGTCGGGGCCCGCACCATCGAATTCCGGGAGGAGCACCCTCATGAGCAGAAGGACGGTGCCTACTTCAAGAAGACGTACGGGTACGACTTTCCCGTCCCGGACACCGTCGACTCCGTCCGCATCGGCCTGCGCCGCGGGCTTGACAAGGACGACGACGACGACGAGCAGCGGCTCCGCCTGCGCGAGTTCAACATCCGCTGGCGCAGCTCCGACGCCCTGCGCCTGCGCCCGGCGGACGGCGGTCGGCTCGCCTTGGAGAACGCCACCGCACGCGACCTCGCCATCACGGTACGGCCGCCCCTGCTGCCCAAGGGCTGGCAGGCCACCCTCGTCGGACGGCCGCCCCGGACACTCGGGGCGCGCGACACGTACGAGGCGCGCTGGCGGATTACGGCTCCCAAGGGGACCACGGGCCGCGCCCCCATCGCCTACGCGGTCGACATCGGCGAGGACGGCCGGACGGTGACGGCACGGTGCCTCGCCCTCCTCACGGCCTCCGCGGACGCCGAGCCGCTCTGCTGAGGCTCAGCGGCCACCGGACGGCGATGTCCAGCGGGGCCCCGCGAAGTCGGCCAGTGCCGTGCCGAGTTGGGGATCCACCCGCGACGAGAGGCCGAGCGGCAGGATGAGGTACCAACCCTCGCCCATGCGGGAGCGGCGGGGCGGGCGCGGGGCGCCGGCGTGCAACCGGACCTGGAGCGCGTAGAAGCGCGCGTCCCGGCCCCGGATGATCGCGCGCCGCACGGTGATCTCCTCGACGTGCCGCCACTCGTAGGAGCGTCGTCTGCGCCCGATCACGGAGGTGACGCCGCCGTTCCGGGTCAGCTCCAGCTCCAGCCGCTGTCGCGGCAGAAGCAACCCGGTCACGGTGATCACGGCGCCGATCAAGGGGAGGAAGAGCAGCGCCAGCCAGGCCGCGGAGTCCTGCCACTGGCCGCTCACGGTGAACCGCACGACGAAGACGCCGAACAGGGAGCCGAGCACCGCCCAGTGGGCCAGCGGCAGCCTCCTGGACCGGCCGCGGAGGTGGTAGCGGTCCACGGTGCGTTCCGCGGTGAAGTGGCTTGAGTCCGCGAGCGCGGGCATGCGGTCCGGCTCGGTGCCGGAAGAACCGACACCCTCGCCCCGCTCCTGAGCGCGACGTCCCGCCAGATGCTCCTGGAGCCGCCGGTTGCGGAAGCGATACGTTCCGCCCGACAGCTGGAGCAGGCCCGCCGCGCGCGCGTCCCTGAGAAACGCCATCAGGGACCACGGCGCCCGTCCGGTCGCCGCGAGCGAGCACTTGGCGAGGACCCAGCGGCTCCACGGGCTGAGCAGTACGAACATCGCCGAGGCACCCGCCCAGCCGCCGAACGCCGGCCGCCAACCGTCGCTTCCGCCGAGCCAGAAGAACGCACCCGCACCCGCCCCGATCAGCGGGGCCACCAGCGTCAGCGTGGTGACGAGCGCGGACTGTTCGCCGCGCAGCAGTTCGTCGGGGGTGGCGGCGTCCACCGTGTCGGCGGGAGCCGCGTACACGATGGTCAGCAGGACGGGCAGCACGCCGCCGACCGAGAACCAGACCAGGACGGGATCCGGTGATACGAAGACATACAGGACGAGCAGGAGGACGACGAGGGCGGGACCGCCCACGAGCGCCGCGAGGCGGACCTGCGGGCCCGCCCGCGAATTCCGGTCGAGGGAGCGCAGGGCGTGGATGAACAGCAGCGGGTTGGCGCCGCGCCGCGGCTCGGCGATCCGCTGCCCGAACCAGGAGGCGGTCACGGACCGTGCGATGGCGGCGAAGACCACCCCGCCGGACACCTCCCACGTCACGCTGAGGTCACCCAGTGGGGAATCCTCCGTGTAGCCGGACATGCCCGCTTTGATGACGAGGGAGAGCAGGATGCCGGCCGCGAGCAGCGCGGGCAGGGCGAGCAGCCGGGGGAGCGGCGCCGCGTACAGCCGCCACCAGGCCAGTTCGGACTCCTCGCGACGGCTCAGCAGCAGCGCCAGGTACGAAAGCCAGGCACCGGCCCGTTCGGCGTCCCAGGTGCGGGGCGGGTGCAGCCGACCGGGGTCCGGGGGCCGCGGCGGAAACGCGGCGGGCACGATCCGGTCGAACAGGTGCGCCTCGACGTCGGCACGGGTCGGGAACCGCTTCCGGTCCACCAACTCCCCCGGATCCGCTGGATGGTGCTCATAGGACCGGCGCACCAGCCACACCATCAGCGGACTGGTCAGGGCCCAGGCGGCCGGCGCCGAGGGTTCCTTCCGCAGGGTCTCCAGCAGGCGTGCCCAGGCCGCCGCGCGGGCCGGTGGCCGGGCGCTGCGGAGGTAGCTCGCCACCTCGTCGGGGCGCAGCGGAAGCGACTCGATCACGGTCGCGTGCCGCAGACCCTTGCCCTCCTGGTCGAGACGCTCGTACTCGGCCGTGCGGGACATCAATACCGCGTCCCCCATGCCGTCGAGGCCGGCGTTGAGCGCGTCGAGGACCTCGGCGCGGCGGTGTTCGGGCAGTTCGTCGAGGCCGTCGAGGACGGGCAGTACTCGCCGGTCGAGGACGAGCCGGCGGGCCGGATGGACGCCGTCCACGGGCGGCAGTCCGGGGTGGTCCTGGCGCAGCCGGTCCACCAGCCAATCGGTGAGCGACTGCCGCCGGGCGTCCCAGGATTCCAGTGACAGCACAAGCGGGACCGGCACGTCGTCCTCGCCCTGTGTGAGCCGCCGGGCGAGGAGTTCGAGGGTGAGCAGGACGGACAGCACGGTCTTGCCGGACCCGGCGTTGCCCAGCACGACCAGCCGCCGCCGTGGCCGGAGCCGGAGGAAGGTCCCGGCGATGGTGTCGGTCCCGGAGCCCGCGGGCACGTACTCCCCGGCGGACGCCACTCTTCGGCTGGGTGTCCAGCGCACGGGCAGTGGCTCGGGATCGGTCATGCCCCAGGCGTCGGCCTCGGCCCGCCACCGGTGCAGGAGACTGCGGGCGAGCCTCCGCTCGGCCGCGGCAAGCGGAGCGTCGTCGTCGGGTGGCTCCACGCGCAGGGTCAGATTGAGATCACCTTCGAGGATCCCGATCTGGATCAGATACTCGGCTGTGCAATCGACCGCGGTGTTGGTGATGTGCGGCTCACCGGAGTCCGTCTGTCTCGCGTTCACGCCCGCCCCCGTCGTCGCTCTTCCCGCTCCGCCTTCCCGGACCGCTCCGGACATGGAGCATCGCCCCAGGGACCGCGGTCGCCCGGCTCAGGATTCCGTCGGGTCGCCGTGGAGACGCACCGTGCTGAGAATCTTCATGATCGTCGAGTCCGGGAGTTCGTTCTTCACGCCCGTGACACCGTGGAGGTTCCACGCGACGAAGGCGCCCGTGGAGTCCTTGAAGCCGAACGTGATGGCCTTGCCGTCGCTCGCGCACGTGCCCTTCCGGGGCGTGTTCTTGGACCGGGCCCAGGCGATGCTGCCCTTGATGCCGGACTTCGTCGTGTAGGGCGTCGCCGCGTTGTCGCGGATGATGCTCTCCGTGTCCGGCTGCGTGTATCCGCCGTACACCCACCGGTACACCTGGCTCAAGGCGGCATCGCCGCTGTTCTTGGCGCCTCTGGCACCCTTGGTGCCTGCCGCCGCCAGCGCGGTGCTCGTGCTCTTCACGCGCCCGTCCTCTTTGACCTGGGACAGGCACCAGTTCTCCTGGAGGACTGCCGGTGCGCCCATGATGATGATGGCCTTGCCCCGGTTGGCGGGGTCGGTGTAGTCGACCTCGCTGTCCTCGAAGCCGATCAGCAGATCCGCGGGTTTGACATCCCAGTCCGGCGGCACGTCGAAGGCCGTGCCCCACTTGGGGTTGACGACGGCCTTCCAGCCAGGGACGGTCGGGCGTCCGGTCTCACCGCCGTGCGGGTCGCCGGACGCCGGCGCCGAGGCCGTCGTGCCCTTCGAGACGGTCGCCGGCGCCTTCGTGTTGTTGCTGACGCCGTTGGCGTTGCCGTCCCTGTCGCCGCCCAGGAGCAGGGAGCCCGTGACGCCAACTCCTACGACCACGGTCGTGGCCGCGGCGATCGCGGCGGCCTTCGCCCGGCTCCCGCCACCCCCGGGTGGCTGTCCTGACCACATGTCAGTAACCGTAGTCCCTGGCTTTCCTGAGAGGGAGCCCTTCCTCAACTCTTCCCATGCCACGGGGCCGGCTCCCAGAAGCGGTGGACGGCAGCCGCACGGAGGCTGCGAGACCACCTCACCAGGGCAGACGCGGACGGTGTCGGACCGGGGCAGCCCAATCCTCACACCCGGTTCTGTTGGCGCATGGTCGAGCAGGAGCACCTCTGCGTCCAACTCCACTCCGGGGCCTCTGGGCAGACAGGCTGTCCTGGACGACCGCCTGTACCAACGAGCTGCGCTGCTCCACGCAGGGAGCCCTCAACGGTCGTGTGACCAGCGAAAACGCCAACCAGACGGAACGCTGACCCTCTTTGGCCGGCGAGATCAACAAACCTGCCCGCATGTGCATTCGATGCGATACTCTCTGCACGTAGTGAGTACCTGGCTGTCACTTCAGGGGGAAAAGTGAAGACTGTTGTGCGTTTTGCGAGCATATGTGCCGCACTGCTTGCGGTGACGATGACTGCGCCCGCCGCCTCGGCGGCCGACCAGGCCCAGCCGAAGGGCAACGCATCGGTCGAGACCATGCGCGTCAAGGGTGTCGAGGTCGACACCCAGGCGACAGATGAAACCAAGCAGATCATCGCGTCCAACCCGGAGGTCGCTGCGGCTGCTGCCA
The DNA here is from genome assembly GCF_042756365.1 of Streptomyces sp. NPDC059092. Lineage (NCBI taxonomy): Bacteria > Bacillati > Actinomycetota > Actinomycetes > Kitasatosporales > Streptomycetaceae > Streptomyces > Streptomyces sp. NPDC059092. Next base: position 108,106 of record NZ_JBHZEJ010000016.1, on the reverse strand, counting down.
ACGTATGCGGATCCGGCTACACCATTTCTGTCAGCGCCGCCCGTTACAGCACCTACGGCTCCACCTACACCTGGACCAACGGCAAGACAACGGGTGACAGTTACTACGACAAGCCGATCTGTGCCGTGTTCTTCAACGACACCGGCGTCGCGCACTCCATGGGCATCCGCCTGAAGGACAATTACACCTCCACCCCCGACGTCGAGGACTTCGGCACGTACAGCTCCTACGCCGGGCCCGTCTACCAGAGCAAGGGCTACTGCGGCCAGGCGTACTCCTACATGAAGGTCGGAAGTACGGTGCGAGTCGACAACTACCTCACGGTAGGTGCCTGCAACTAACGACAGCCCAACGTGCTGCGCCCCGCGTTCCGGGGCGCAGCACTGCTCTCCACCGCACTGGCCACCTGGTGCCCGAGCGGCGAAAGCTCCCTTCCTGATTGCTCGTTCACTGCTCCTGCCGCGCCGGGCGGTGTCCCAACCCGCGCCCTCCTTGCGCCGTTCACATCATCCGGTCCGACGCGCTGCCGTGAAGGCTGCCCACTCGTTTGTTCTGACCGGTTCGAGCTTGCCGATTCCCCGCGCATATCGAAGAGCTGAAGGAACGGATTTCCGTCATGGCTGAGGAAATGGTTCTCCAGGCCTAAAAGTGGGTCAACGCGACGTACGAGAGAGTCGCCGGCTGCAACCCCGTGACGGAGGACGGGAAGACCGGATGGAACACCATGTACTCCCTGACCCGGGCGTTGCGGCGCGAACTCGGGATCACGGCGCTCTCCAACGCCTTCGGCCCCACCACATTGTCGATGTTGGTGGCCAGGGGGCATCAAGGTCGGTGAGCCGAACAAGAACATGTCAAGATCATCCGGTGTGGCCTTTGGCGCAAGGGTTAATCCAATTCGCTCGCGACCGGGGACTCGGCCGCGCGAGGGATCAGGCGTACACCGACCCGTCGATGGGTGTCAACGCGTCCTCGCTGGACTTCTGCCGCAAGACACTGGCCAGGCCCGACGTCACGTCCAAGGAGCCCTGGAACGAGTCCGACTCCGTGATGGACGAGTTCTACCGGGGATTCGCCGAAGTTCTGCAACGTCTCATCGACCAGGAAGTGGCCTGCTGAAGCAGGTGTCTCGGCCGACGGGCTGTACCCGTTGCCCAGCATTCTCGCGGGAGTGAACTTTCGCCAAGGTATGCGCATTCTTCATCACGCTCAGGATGACAGCGGGCCTGGACGCCCGTGCCCATCGACAGCGGCAGGTCGGGTAACTTGCCCACCCATCGGGAAACACTTGGCGCGGGAGGCAAGCAGGACCACGCGGCTCTGTGTGTCCGCGGAACCGGATCAGGAGGAGGGAACGCAATGCCAGCGCCTTTGATGGGACTGCTCCTGCTCATCAGTGTGTTGGCTGTGCCGGCGTGCATCCTGGCGATCGTTCTCATGCTGAGGAACCAGCCCCATTCGCTGTCCAAGATCTATGCGATTCTCGCCCTGATCTTCGGTTTCTCGGCCACGGCCGTGTACTGCTACGGCTGGTTCGCCGTCACCCTGGGGGGACCGTTTCCGGAGCTGTGCGAGGACAGGAACGCGTCCGGCGCCCAGTTGGCGAGCCTGAAGCAGGATTACTGGCCCCTTCGCAACGCCTGCATGTATTCCGACGGCTCGACGGTGGAGCACGTTTCCCTGTCGATCAACGTGTTCTTCTACGTGTCGGCTGGTCTTGCCGTCGTCCTGACCTGTGCCGCCGTGTTCCTGTACCGGCGGGCACGACACATTCCCGGAGGGACCTCATGACCATCGAATTCTCGCGTCGCGCCGTACTCAAGCAGCTCACCGGCGTCGCTGCCGGAGCCGCACCGGTCTCTGGCGGAGGCGCACTGCTCGCTCCCGCCCCCGCCGCGGACACCACGTGGCGTAGATCGACCTCGGCGAACGGCTGAAGCATCCCGGACGCCCGCTCTCCATTCACCGGCAGCTGCGACATCCAGGGAACCGGCCTGACCGTCGTCCTGCGCGAAGGAGACACCACTCCAAGCGCGTCAAGGCGCGAAGGCACTTGCGAAGAGACAGAAGGGCTAAGAGCGCGTATCGAGCCGTGTCTGCGGATAGGCAGGTACGGCCCACATCGTGGACGATGAGGGATGTGACATCTCCGGCCGGGTGAGCGGGGAGACGCGTGTGGACAGTTCGGTCGACCTGGCGTGGGGCCGCCTCGGCGGGGAAGCGCTCCAGCGCCTGTGCATCAGTGTTGCTGTCCGGCCCGTTCACGGCACGTTCACGGCCGGCCCGGCCCACCGGCTCAGCTGGTCCGCCTGGCGACGCAGCCACCCCAGGCGCGATCACGAGCCGGCCATTGCCGAAGACAAGGGTGACTGAGCGCTTCCGCCGGCCACTCCGAGCACCGAAGCCGGTCGCCCCGAGCCAGAAGCTGAGGCGGTCATCGGTCGCTGGGAGTAGGCCCTGCGCCTCAGGCGCGCTTCGCGCCTGCTGGCTAAGGTCGGTCCTCATGGAGACCACGGGAATCGTTCGTCGACAGACGGCGGAGCGTATGCGCGATGCTCTGGAGCGGCTCGTTACCGAGCGGGATGTATGGGTGTCGACGGCTCACCCAGATCACGGGCCGCACCAGGTGCCGCTGTGGTTCTTGTGGGATGGGCGAGCGGTGTGGATGTGTACCAGCGCCACTTCCGTGACTGCGCGGAACGTCCGCGAAGAGCCGCGCGTGCGCCTGTCGCTACCGGACACCTTCGACGTGGTGCTCCTCCAGGGTGAGGCGGAGTGCTTCCAGGACCAGGAGGTGCCCGGAGGCGCGGCGGAGGCGTTCGCCGACAAGTTCGGGTGGGATCCACGCGTGGAAGAGGGTTCCTTTCTGTATGTACGCGTGGTCCCGAGGACTGTGCGCGCTTGGCGCGGCGAGCCGGAACTGCGCGGGAGAGTCATCATGCGCGACGGGATGTGGCTGGAATAGCGGCCGTCCCTCGCCGACGCGCCTCTCTCGGAACACGCCAGGCGGCACCCATCAGCAGCTCGTTGCGGCGACCTCGCCGACCCTTCCACTGGAGCTCGGCCGCGCCCCGGCCGTCGTCGGGGACGTCCACCAGGGCCGCGACGAGATCGGCTACGAGATGCTGTGCCGGCGCCTCCACCGGCGCCGGATGACCCGCGGCGACCGCACGTGCCGCCACGCTCTCCCCGGACGTCCTGCCGGTCCGAGGCGCCGCCTCTGGGGCGTGTTTCGAAAGTCCCGCCTGGCCCGCGACGCCCGGCACGCACGCTCGCTGCGTTCGCCTTGCGATCGCGCTCGGCATCCGAAGGGCAATTCAGTACGCCGAGACGGAGCGAGCGGAGCGAGTGCAGTGCACCGGACGCCCCGCGCCCCGCCCTACGGGCGGACGGCGCTACTTTCGAAACACGCCCTAGACGGACCGTACGATCGTGAAGACCGCGCCCTCCGGGTCCGCGACCGTCGCGTGCCGTCCGTTCAGGCCCTCGCGCGGCTGCTGGAGCACCTGCCCGCCCAGCTCCGTGACCAGCCGCGCGGCGGCGTCGGTGTCGGCCACCTCGAAATGCGTCATCCAGTGCGTGCCCCGCTCCCGGGTGAGCGCGTGGCCCACCCCGTGCAGCGAGGCGACGGGACGCCCGCGCAGACGCAGGGTCAGGAAGTCGTAGTCGGCCGAGACCACCGCCTCCAAGTCGTAGCCGAACAGCGCCGCGTAGAACTTGCCGACGGAGGATGTCTCGCGGGTGATCAGTTCGTTCCAGACGGGCGTGCCGTGCGCCCCGGCCACCGCCGTGCCCGTGTGCGCCGCCGCCTGCCAGATCCCGAATACCGCGCCCGCCGGGTCGGAGGCGATGGCCATCCGGCCGGCCTCCGCCGCGTCCAGCGGGCCGACGCCGACCGTGCCGCCGCAGCTCCTGATCGTGTCGGCCGTCAGATCCGCGTTGTCCGTGGCGAGGTAGGTCGTCCAGGCGATGGGGAGATGCCGGTCGGGTGGCAACTGGCCGATCCCCGCGATCTCCTTGCCGTCGAGCAGCCCGCGGACGTACGGTCCGAGCTGCTGCGGCCCCGGCTCGAACTCCCAGCCGAACAGCGCTCCGTAGAACTCCTCCGTCGCGGCAAGTCCGTGCACCATCAGACTCACCCAGCAGGGTGTTCCAGGCGTGCGCCGGGTCGCTGCCTCGGTCATCGTCACTGTCTCCTCGGACCTTCGTGGTGGCCGTACGGACCGGGCGCGCCGCAGGGGGAACTGCCGGTGGAACCGCGGAAGTACACGGGGAGGCACCGGGGAGGGAGCGGGACGGAAGCGGCCGTACGCCCGTGCCGATGCTCGCACCCGGCGCCGCGCCGCGCCGCCCGGCCGCGCCGCACTTGGCGGGATCTCGATTCGCTGTTTACCGGTTGTTTCACGGGCCGTTACATCGCACGGACCACCGCCGCTCCCGCCGCGGGGCGGCCGTACGGGAGGATGACGTCCATGACAGCCATCATCACAGCGGCCGAACTCACCGGCGAGTCGGCGGGTCCGCGTCCGCCCGTCCTGCTCGACATCCGATACCAGCTCGGCGGTCCGCCCGGCCGGCCGGGGTACGAGGCGGGGCATCTGCCCGGCGCCGTGTACGTGGACCTCGACACGGAACTGGCCGGTCAGCCGGGCGAGGGCGGCCGCCATCCGCTGCCCGACGTGGCGGCCTTCGGCGCGGCGATGCGCCGTGCGGGTGTCAGCGCGGACACGCCGGTGGTCACGTACGACGGGGGCCTGGGGTGGGCGGCGGCCCGTGCCTGGTGGCTGCTGCGCTGGGCGGGCCACGATGACGTCCGGGTCCTGGACGGCGGGCTGGCCGGCTGGACGGGCCCGCTCTCGACCGTGGTCCCGGAGCCCGCGGAGGGCGATTTCCGCCCCGTACCGGGCGCGCTGCCGGTGCTCGACGCGGACGGCGCGGCCGCGCTGGCCCGGGACGGGCTGCTGCTGGACGCCCGCGCGGCCGAGCGCTACCGCGGTGACGTCGAGCCTGTCGACCGGATCGGCGGCCACATCCCCGGCGCGGTCTCGGCCCCCACGGCGGAGAACATGGCCGAAAACGGTACCCTCCGCCCGGTGGCGGAACTCGCCGCCCGCTTCGAGGCGCTGGGCGCCACCGACCGGAGCGTCGGCGTCTACTGCGGCTCGGGCGTCTCCGCCGCCCAGCAGGTACTGGCCCTGGAGCTGGCGGGCATCGGCGCGGCCCTCTACGCGGGTTCGTGGTCGGAGTGGTCGTCGGACCCCGCCCGCCCGGTCGCCAAGGGCCCTGACCCCCGGTAACCGGCGCGCGGGCCCTCCGGTGACCCGCGCGCCGGGCAGCTAGAAAGCGCCCGAGGGGCCCGTACGCACCAGGTGAGGTGAGTACGAGCCCCTCGCGCTGCGTATAGGAGGGTGTGCGAACCCGGTCAGTCCTGTTTCTTGCGGCGCGTGCCGAAGACGATCTCGTCCCAGCTCGGCACCGCGGCCCGCCGCCCGGGGCGGACCCCGTCGGCCTCCGCCTGGCGGTCCGTCGTGCCCGTGAGCCGGTCGCGGTGACCGGCCACCGAACGTGGCATCAGCACGTCCGCGTACGCGGAACCGGCGCCGGCCGAGGCCGCGGGCGGCTCCTCCGCGTCCGGCTCGTCCTCCGGGTCCATGGCCCCGGGGTCCGATGGCGCGGGGCGCTCGGGCACGACCATGTCGCCGCGGAAGCTCGGCACGGCCTCCAGCAGGCTGGTGAGCGAGTCGCGTTCGTCGGCGGCGTCCGGCTCCGGGGCGACGGGGCGCTCCAACTGCCGGTCGAGGGAACGGTCCAGCGGCCGGTCGCGCGGCAGCCGGGCGATCCGCGGCACGAACGGGAAGCTCGGCTCCTTCGTGACCGTGTCGTCGGTGTCGCCGATCAGGGCGCGCGCCTCGTCGTCGACGGCCTGGACGAGCCGCCGGGGCGGGTCGTACGTCCAGCTCGCCGAGTGCGGTTCGCCCGCGACCAGATAGACCAGCAGGACTTCCCAGGTGCCGTCGTCACGGCGCCACGAGTCCCACTGCACGGTCTGCTTGTCGGCCCCGCGCAGCGTCAGCCGCTCCTGGACGGCCTCGCCGAGCTGGGGTCCGGTGTTCTCGCCGGGGCGGCGTACGGGGGTCTTCCTGGCCCGCTCGGCCATGAAGGCGCGCTCCGCGAGCACCGGGCCCTCGAAGCGGCGGACCCGGTCCACCGGGATCCCGGCGTGCTGCGCGACTTCCTCGGCCGTGGCACCGGCTCGTATCCGCGCCTGGATGTCCCGTGGTCTGAGGTGGCTCTCCACCTCGATCTCGATCTGGCCGAGACGCGCACGGTCGTTGCGCACGGCGGCGCGCAGCCGCTCATCGATGGGGAGCGTGTACTCCGTGCTGTCGGCAGCCTTGAGCACCAGTCGTGTGCCGTCGTTGGAGACGGCCACGACACGCAGTTCGGGCATGGGAACCTCCCGGGTGGTGCCTGCCGACGTCACGTGCGTCGCTGCTTCCGCTAGTCGAGTGTGGCCTGCCCGGGTGCAGCCTGCCACAACCTTTCCGTGCTGCCCGGCGTGTCGGGCATGGGCCCTGGATCGCCGATGGCACGGTTACCCTTTGCGACGCAGAGTGACGAACCTGGTCACTCCGTGCAGCAGGCGCCCGTGCGGTGCCGCGGCTCCGCCGGATCGAGTGCCACGTTCGGCTCCCTTCCCGTAGGTCCCGGACACCCATGAGGGGTCCGGCCCCAGGGCTCGCCACAGTACTCCATTCGGGCCATCCGGGTGGACCGGCGCGCCGCCCAAGTTCTCGGCGCGCCGGGGAGTTGATGCCCCGGGCCGCTCACGGACCGCACCGGGGGATCGGCTCCCCGGCGCGGGTGTCCTGCTTCACAGAACCCACCGAAGTGGAACTATCCGCTTCGCTCAGAGGTCACTCCCTGGTGCAAGGTGGGACAGACGCGCAAGCAGGGGCTGTAGATGGATCAGAGGCTGACGACCAGTACGCGAACGGACGACAGGCAGGAAAACGGCGGGACGGGCGCGGGCGCGGACCCGGGGGAGGGACGGAAAGGGCCCCGGCTCGAACTGAGCCTGCCCCAGGTCGCGGGCAGCGCGCTCGCGGCGGTCGCCGCGGCGGTGCTCGCCTCCCAGCTCGGCGTGTACGGCACGATCATCGGCGCGGGCCTGGTCAGCGTGATCGCCACCTGCGGTGGTTCGGTCTTCCAGCACCTGTTCCGCCGTACGGGGGAACAGATCCGCGTCGCCGCGGTCCAGGCGAAGCCCACCGGCCGGCAGGTTCCGATACCGCCCGAACGGGGTGATCCGGGTCGACGGGACGACTTCACCGGCTCCGCCGGTTCCGCGGGCGCCGTCGACGCGACCCGGCTGCCGCCCCAGGTGTCCCAGGTGCTCCAGGTCTCCCGGGCATCCCCGACGGCTCAGACGCCCCAGGCACCCCACGGGCCCCCGGGGGAGGAGTTCACCCGGGCCACGACGCACGGCACGCGGGTCCGCGGCTGGAAGCGCCCGGTCCTGGCGGCCTGCATCGTCTTCGGCGTCGCGATGGGCGGGATCACCGGATACGAGCTGATCTCCGGTCAGGACCTGAGCGGTGGCACGGGAACGACCGTCGGATCCGTCGCGAGCGGTGGCGGCCACCGGTCCACCCCCTCCACCACGACCGACCCCTCCTCCACGCCCTCCACCGACACGGGCACCGGCACCGGCGGGGACACGAACACCACCCCGGGCGGCGGAGTCCCGCCGTCCCCCTCCGGCAGCGGACAGAGCGGCGGGACCGGCCAGGAGACCGGCACCGGCTCCGGCGCGGACACCGGCACCGACCCGACGGGTACCCCGTCCACCACGGCCCCGGAACCGGCTGATCCCTCGGGTTCCGGCCCGGACTCCACCGGCGGCAGCGGCTCCGGCGCGTCGTCCGCCCCGGCCCCGACGCCCTCGGGCACCGCCGGCACCACGACCGGCGGCGGCACGACGACCGGGCGGTAGCAGACGTACGGCGCGCATCGCTGTCCGTCAGTCCCCGAGAACCCGGCGCAGATAGTCGTTCCCGAACAGCCGGTCCGGATCGAGCCGGTCCCGTACCGCCGCGAACTCCGCGAAGCGCGGGTACACCCCGGCGAGATGGCCCGCGTCCCGCGTGTGGATCTTGCCCCAGTGCGGCCGGCCGCCGTGCGCGGTCATGATCCGCTCCACCGCCGTGAAGTACGAGCGGTGCGGCGTGCCCCGGTACAGGTGCACGGCGATGTACGCGGTCTCCCGGCCCGAGGCCGTCGAGAGCGCGATGTCGTCGGCGGGCGCCGTCCGTATCTCCACCGGGAAACTCACCTTCAGCGGTGAGCGCTCGATCATCGCCTTGACCTCGCGCAGCGCCCCGACCAACGCCTCCCTCGGCAGCGCGTACTCCATCTCCACGAAGCGCACCCGGCGGGGCGAGGTGAAGACCTTGTAGGGGATGTCCGTGTACGTACGGGCGGAGAGCGCGCGGCTGGAGACCCTGGCGAGGGCGGGGATCGTCGTGGGTACGGCCCGGCCGAGCGCGCAGGCCACCCGGAAGGCGCCGTTGGAGAGGAGTTCGTCCTCGATCCAGGCGGGGACACGGCCGGGCGGCGCCGCGGGACCCGCGCTGCGGTTGTTGCGCTTGGTGTTGCAGTTGCCGGTGTGCGGGAACCAGTAGAACTCGAAGTGCTCGTTCTCCGCCACGTGCTGGTCGAACTCCGCCGTGACCCGGTCGAAGGGCATCGGCTCCTCACGGGCCGTCAGCAGGAAGACCGGCTCCACCGCGAAGGTGACCGCGGTGATCACGCCCAGCGCGCCGAGCCCGATCCGCGCGACGGCGAAGATCTCCGGATTCTCCTCGGCCGAGCAGCGCAGCAGCGCCCCGTCCGCCGTGACCAGTTCGAGCTCGCGGATCTGGGCGGCGACCGACGCGGAGTCACGGCCGGTGCCATGGGTGCCGGTGGAGGTCGCGCCCGCGACCGTCTGCTCCATGATGTCGCCCATGTTCGTCAGCGACAGGCCCTCCCGGGCCAGCGCCGTGTTCAGGCGCTTGAGCGGGGTGCCGGCCGCCACCGTGACGGTGCCCGCGGCCCGGTCGATCTCCCGGATACCGCTGAGCAGGTCGGGCCGTACGAACACGCCGTCCGTGGCGGCCACGGAGGTGAAGGAGTGCCCCGTGCCGACCGCCTTGACCCGCAGTCCGTCGGCCGCCGCCGCGCGGATCTCCCCGATCAGCTCCTCCACGGAGGAGGGGGAGACCGTACGGGCCGGCCGGGCGGTCACGGTCCCCGCCCAGTTACGCCACGCGCTCGTGGTCGTCGTGCTCCTCAGGACTCTCCGGTCCCCGGTCATCCGCCCCATGCCCTCCCCGCCTCGGTACCGGCTCACGGAGCCGGCGGTACCCCAGGAACGCCACCGCGGCCGCGACGGCGCCCGCCACCACGGGCACCCTGTACCCCGCACGTGCCCCGGCGGCGTCGACCACCCAGCCCGCTGCCGACGAGCCGAGCGCCACGCCGACCGCGAGCCCGGTACTGGTCCAGGTCATGCCCTCGGTCAGCTTGGTGCGCGGTACATGCGCTTCGACGAGGGCCATGGTGGTCACCATCGTCGGTGCGATGGAGAGGCCCGCGACAAAGAGCGCCACGGCCAGGAGCGGCAGGCTCCCGGCCAGTTGGAGGGGGATCATACTCACGGCCATCGCGCAGACACCCACCAGCCACCTCCGGGCCGGGGAACCGGTGAGATGCAGCAGCCCGAACACCACGCCCGCGCCGCAGGACCCCAGGGCGTAGACGGAGAGCACCAGGCTCGCCGCGGCCTTGTGGCCCCGCTCCTCGGCGAAGGCGACCGTGACCACGTCGACCGCCCCGAAGATCGCCCCCGTCGCCACGAAGGTCGCCACCAGCACCCGCAGCCCGGCCGAACCGAGCGCCGAACCCCCGGTGTGCTCCGCGCGGGGCCGCGGCACCGGCTCGGTGGCCCGCTGCGCCGTCAGCCACAGGACACCGGCCACCAGGAACACCCCGGCCACCAGCGGGCCCGCCTCGGGGAACCAGGCCGTCGAGAGCCCGATCGAGATGATCGGGCCGAAGATGAAGCAGATCTCGTCGACCACCGACTCCCAGGAGTACGCGGTGTGCAGCGCGCGCGGCGAGTTCTGGTGGACCGTCGCCCAGCGCGCCCGCACCATCGCCCCGACGCTCGGCATGCACCCGGTACCGGCCGCGAAGACGAAGAGCGTCCAGTCGGGGGAGCCCCGCTGGGCACAGAGCAGCAGCCCCGCGATCGCCGTCACCGAGACCAGCGTCGCCGGGCGCAGCACCCGCCGCTGGCCGTGCCGGTCCACCAGCCGGGAGATCTGCGGGCCGAGCACCGCGGCCGACATGGCCATGGCCGCCGAGACGGCGCCCGCGAGGCCGTACCGGCCGGTGAGCTGGGAGATCATCGTGACGGCGCCGATGCTGAGCATGGCGAGCGGCATCCGGCCGATCAGCCCGGCAGCGCTGAATCCCTTCGTGCCGGGAACGTCGAACAGCGCGTGGTAGGTACGAGGCAACGCAGGCAACGGACGCTCCGGTAAGCGATGAATCTGGCCGCGACATCTTACGGTCGTCCGCCCGCCGCGCGCCTCCGCTTTTCCGGCGCTCCCCAGGCCCGGCGGGGCGGGGCCGCCGCCCGGCGTACCGGGGCGGGTGGCAGGATCGGAGCATGCCAGAACAGTCGGCGACTTCGCCCTACGACGCTCTGCTCCTGCTGTCCTTCGGCGGCCCCGAAGGCCCGGACGACGTGGTTCCGTTCCTGGAGAACGTCACCCGGGGCCGTGGCATCCCGAAGGAACGGCTCAAGGAGGTAGGACAGCACTACTTCCTGTTCGGCGGGGTCAGCCCGATCAACGAACAGAACCGGGTGCTGCTGGACGCGCTGCGCAAGGACTTCGCCGGGCACGGCCTGGACCTGCCCGTCTACTGGGGCAACCGCAACTGGGCGCCGTATCTGACCGACACGCTGCGCGAGATGGCCGCCGACGGACGGCGCCGGATCGCCGTCCTCGCCACCAGCGCGTACGCCTCGTACTCGGGCTGCCGCCAGTACCGCGAGGACCTGGCCGGGGCCCTCGCCACCCTGGCCGACGAGGGGATCGAACCGCCCCGGGTGGACAAGCTGCGCCACTACTTCAACCACCCCGGCTTCCTGGAGCCCATGATCGACGGGGTGCTCGCCTCGCTCGCCGAACTGCCCGAGGAGGTACGGGCGGGGGCCCGTCTCGCCTTCACCACCCACTCCATCCCGGTCGCGGCGGCCGACACCTCGGGCCCGGCCGAGGGGCACGGCGAAGGCGGCGCGTACGTCGCCCAGCACCTCGACGTCGCCCGGCTGGTCGTGGCCGCCGTCCACGCGGAGACCGGGATCGCGTACCCCTGGCAGCTCGTCTACCAGTCGCGCAGCGGCGCCCCGCACATCCCCTGGCTGGAACCGGACATCTGCGAGCACCTGGAGACGCTGAGCGCCGAGGGCGTCCCCGCCGTCGTGATGGCCCCCATCGGCTTCGTCTCCGACCACATGGAAGTCCTGTACGACCTCGACACGGAGGCCACCGCCAAGGCCGCCGAGCTGGGGCTGCCGGTACGCCGCTCGGCCACCGTCGGGGCGGACCCGCGGTTCGCCGCCGCCGTGCGCGATCTCGTCCTGGAGCGCGCCGCCACCGAGCGTGGACGCGCCGTGGAGCGGTGCGCCCTCGGCGCGCTCGGCCCGAGCCACGATCTCTGCCCGGTCGGCTGCTGCCCGGCGCGCGCCCCCAAGCCCGCCGCCGCGGGTGCCGACAGCCCGTACGCCTGAAGGAGCCCGCTGTGACCGACGCCCTCACCGGTGAACTGCTCGCGCTCGCCCTGGAGGCGGCCCGCCGGGCCGGCGCGCTGCTGCGCGACGGACGCCCCGACGACCTGGCCGTCGCCGCCACGAAGTCCAGCCCCATCGATGTCGTCACCGAGATGGACATCGCCGCGGAGAAGCTGATCACCGGCTATCTCGCGGAGCACCGCCCCGACGACGGCTTCCTCGGCGAGGAGGGCGCCAGCACGGCGGGCAGCAGCGGCGTCCGCTGGGTCATCGACCCGCTGGACGGCACCGTCAACTACCTCTACGGGCTCCCCACCTGGGCCGTCTCCATCGCCGCCGAGCGCGACGGGGAGACGCTGGTGGGCGTCGTCGAGGCCCCGATGCGCCGCGAGACCTTCCGCGCCGTGCTCGGTGGCGGCGCCTTCCTGGGGGACCGCCCGCTGCGCTGCCGCCCCGCGCCTCCGCTGGAGCAGGCCCTGGTCTCCACCGGCTTCAACTACGTCACCACCGTCCGCGCCCATCAGGCGGAGGTCGCCCAGCGGCTGATCCCGCAATTGCGGGACATCCGGCGCGGCGGCTCGGCGGCCATCGACCTCTGCGACGTGGCGGCCGGCCGGCTGGACGGCTACTACGAGCGGGGGCTGCACCCCTGGGACCTCGCGGCCGGTGATCTCATCGCCCGTGAGGCGGGCGCCCGTACGGGTGGCCGCCCCGGTACGGGCCCCGGATTCGATCTGACCGTGGCGGCCTCGCCGGGCGTCTTCGAGCCCCTCCAGGAGCTGCTGGAGGGGTACGGAGCCTGGCACGACTGACCCGGCGCCCGCACGACCGGCGCGGCACACGTGAGAGCCGTGGCGCCACGGCACACGGGCCACGGCACAAGGAAGGACCCCGGCACCGTCCCCTCGGTGCCGGGGTCCTTCTCAGCAGGTCGTTTGCGGCTCTGATATTTCGTATGTCTGTACGACTTTGTCTGTACGACTGTGATGTATCGGGTCAGACGCTGGCGGCGCCGACCTCCACACCGTGCTCGGCGGCGAGCCGATGCAGGTCGTCCAGCTCTTCCTGTTCGACATCCGCGAGGAAGTCGTCACCCGTCTCACGTGCCCGGGTGAGATCTGTTTCCGTGGCCTTTATGCGCTGGAGAAGCCCGGCGGTGAACGCGTCCATTGCGCCCCCTCGTCGTGGGTCAGTGGCACGGGGGTGTGCCGACGGCGGGAAGATCAGGCGCCCACTGTCTTCTGGAGGACAGTTATCCGGTGGGCAGATAAGGGTGTGGCATGCCACAAACAGGGCGTGATCTCGGGTGTGAAGTCGTCTTCCCCAGGCTCCGTCTCCGAGAAACCTTCCTGAGCCGACGAATCCGGCGCCGTCCCGGACGTGCCTGGTCACCTGGCATCGTCTTACCGCCGGTTTATGGCCGATACAGGCAGGATGGGCCCGCACAACGAGTGCTTCAACCTGCCCTGATCACGGAAGACGGGCCCAGAGGAAGGAAAAACGACGTGCGTGTACTCGTCGTCGAGGACGAGCAACTGCTCGCCGATGCGGTGGCCACCGGACTGCGCCGGGAGGCCATGGCCGTCGACGTCGTGTACGACGGTGCGGCGGCCCTGGAGCGGATCGGGGTCAACGACTACGACGTGGTGGTGCTCGACCGTGACCTCCCCGTCGTGCACGGTGACGACGTCTGCCGCAGGATCGTCGAGCTGGGGATGCCCACCCGGGTCCTGATGCTGACCGCCTCGGGCGACGTCAGCGACCGGGTCGAAGGCTTGGAGCTGGGTGCGGACGACTATCTGCCCAAGCCCTTCGCGTTCACCGAGCTGACCGCCCGGGTCAGGGCGCTGGGACGGCGTACGACGGTGCCGCTGCCGCCCGTCCTGGAGCGCTCCGGGATCAAGCTCGACCCCAACCGCCGCGAGGTCTTCCGCGACGGCAAGGAGATCCAGCTCGCGCCCAAGGAGTTCGCGGTCCTGGAGGTCCTGATGCGCAGCGAGGGCGCGGTGGTCTCGGCCGAGCAGCTTCTGGAGAAGGCGTGGGACGAGAACACCGACCCGTTCACCAATGTCGTCCGCGTCACGGTGATGACCCTGCGGCGCAAGCTCGGTGAGCCACCCGTGATCGTCACGGTGCCCGGCTCCGGCTACCGGATCTGATGTCGTGGCCACCACCCCGGCGCCGCCCACGGCGCCTCCGAAGCCGACCTGGGACCCGAGAAAGCCCGACCAGTCGCTCCCCTGGGTCCGCCCCACCATCCGCATACGCCTGACGCTGCTCTACGGCGGGATGTTCCTGATCGCGGGCATCCTGCTGCTCTCGATCATCTACCTGCTGGCCGCGCAGGCCCTGCACGTCGGCAGTGAGCTGCCGTTCCAGATCGTGAGCGGCAAGGTACGCAGCGATTCCTGCAACTTCCCCGACCAGGCGCCGCCCGACCAGTTCAACACCGCGATGAACGCCTGCGTCAACCACCAGCGTCAGCAGGCACTCGACGATCTGCTCAGCCGCTCGCTCTTCGCGCTGGTCGGGCTGAGCGTCATCGCGTTCGCCTTCGGTTACGCGATGGCCGGCCGGGTGCTGTCGCCGCTGGGCCGGATCACCCGTACCGCGCGCCGCGTGGTCGGCACCGACCTCGCGCGCCGGATCGAGCTGGACGGCCCTGACGACGAGCTGAAGGAGCTGGCCGACACCTTCGACGAGATGCTGGAGCGGCTGGAGCGCGCCTTCACCGCGCAGCAGCGCTTCGTCGCGAACGCGTCGCACGAGCTCCGTACGCCGCTCGCGATCAACCGGACCCTCCTGGAGGTCCACCTCTCCGATCCGGGGGCTCCCGTGGAGCTCCAGCAGCTCGGAAAGACCCTTCTGGCGACCAACGAGCGCAGCGAGCAACTGGTGGAGGGGCTGCTGCTGCTCGCCCGCAGCGACAACCAGCTCGTGGAGCGCAAACCGGTCGACCTCGCGGAGGTCGCCACCCGCGCCGTGGACCAGGCGTTCTCCGAGGCGGAGGCGAAGGGTGTGGAGATCCGCTCGGAGTGCGTTCCCGCGGTCGTCCAGGGCAACGGCGTCCTGCTGGAGCGGATCGCCCTGAACCTGGTGCAGAACGCCGTGCGGTACAACATCCAGGAGGACGGCTGGGTGGAGGTCAGCACGGAGCTCCAGCAGGGCCAGGCGGTCCTGGTGGTGTCGAACACGGGGCCCGTGGTGCCCGCGTACGAGATCGACAACCTCTTCGAGCCGTTCCGGCGCCTGCGTACGGAGCGGACCGGCAGCGACAAGGGGGTGGGCCTCGGCCTGTCGATCGCCCGCTCGGTCGCCCGCGCCCACGGCGGACGGATCTTCGCGGAGCCGCGTGAGGGGGGTGGACTGGTGATGCGTGTCACTCTCCCGATCTGAGAGACTGCGCTCGGTATTCACGCAGCGGATTATTTTGTTCGCTTTGCGCGGAATTTCCAGGGTGGGTTTTCGGTGGATCCTTGTGTGATCGATCACAGGGACGAATTCCCGCCCATCGACTCTGTGTGATCAAGCCTTCATCGGAAAGCCGGTAAAGTCCGGGTTTCCGGGGGTCGTGATCACGGGAAGTACACGGGGTGGCGCCCGTGCGGCAGGAAAGAGGGACCGTGTACGGTCCCCCTCGCCACCCGAAGCCGATCACTCCTCAGGAGTCCGGTTGGGTGTCGATTGAGTAACAGACCTTGATGTGAGGCAAAATCTCCGCCTCAGGTCGGGCACAAGTCCGGCCTCTCACGCGTTACGTGCGCTGAGACACCACAGACACCCAGAGGGGGAGAGCGACGACATGGCAACGGATTACGACACCCCACGCAAGACCGATGACGACGTCGATCAGGACAGCCTTGAGGAACTGAAGGCCCGTCGGAACGACAAGTCGACCTCAGCGGTCGACGTCGACGAGTTCGAGCAGGCCGAGGGCCTGGAACTGCCCGGCGCGGATCTCTCCAACGAGGAGCTGTCCGTCCGGGTCCTGCCGCGGCAGGCCGACGAGTTCACGTGCATGAGCTGCTTCCTCGTGCACCACCGCTCCCAGCTCGCCCGGGAGAAGAACGGTCAGCCCATCTGCCGCGACTGCGACTGAGGTCCGACAGGCCGTGGCAGGCGACACACCGTTCCGGAAACGGCGCTTCCGGCGCAAGGGCGCCCCGGAGGCACCGGATACGTATCAGGGCGGCTCAGGCCCGGCAGAAGGCGATCAGCCCGCTGCCGAGCACTCCGCCCGGCTGCCCCAGCACGGCGCGCACGAGCACGAGGACGAGCGGGGCCGGCCGGCCTCGCTCGAAGCCGTCCGGGAGGACCACGGCGGCCCCACGACCGGGGGCCGGCGCCTGGACAGCGTGAAACGGGGCGTGCGCAAGGGGAGTGACGGGGCCAGGGCGGCCCTCACGTTCGTGGCCGACCGGATCATCGAGAACGCACCCCGGATCCCGGTACGCGACCTCACGACCCTGCGTACGCAGTTCCCGGGCCTCGGCCCCGAGGAGCTGGCCGACAAGCTGGTCGCGGGCGCCGCGAACAGCAGCTCCACCGTCGGGGCGGGCGTCGGCGCCGCCGCGATGATGCCCGTACCACCCGCGATGCCGGCCGAACTGGCCGCCGAGATCACCGCCGTCGCCGCGATCGAACTGAAGCTCATCGCGGAGCTGCACGAGGTCTACGGACAGCGTCCGCCCGGCACGCTCAGGGAGCGCAGCGCCGCCTATCTGACGTCCTGGACCCAGGAGCGCGGCGTCGACATCACCAAACCGTCGACCTTCAACGGGGCGCTCAGCGGCCCCATGAAGCGCGAGCTGCGCCACCAGATCACCAAGCGCATGGTCCGCAGCCTGCCGAACCTGGTCCCCTTCATGATCGGGGCCGCCGTGGGCGCCCTGATGAACAGGCGGGACACCAAGAAGGTCGCCGAACACGTCCGCAAGGACCTGCGGACCCGCCAGGTGCCCTGGGACGCGCTGCCCGCCCTGCCGCCCCTGGAGCGGCCGGACAAGCTGCCTCCGGGGCTGCCCGAGGAGCTGGGCTAGAAGGCCGCGGAAGCCGTCAGGGCCGCCCCGGCCCCTCCGCGGCCCTGGGGAGCGCCCCTGGGCCGCCGGGCGCGTCTCAGCCCCTACGTACCGCGTCCAGCGCCGCCGCCAGCGCCTGCGGGGTCCTCGTCGAGAGGTAGACGTACGGCGTCGGGTCGTCCGGATCCGTGATCTCCACGCGCAGCGCCGTCGGCACATAGCTGCGCAGCAGCATGAAGGCGCGCGGATCGGCCTTCTCCAGCCGCCAGGCCCGGGCCTCCTCCGGATCCAGCACCTCGGCCGCGCCGAGCGCCGCCACGGGGATCCGCGCGTCGCCCGCGACCAGCGAGTCCGCCACCACCCGGATCCGCGCGGAGCCGTAACCGCTGACCCCGGCCGCCGCGAGCGCGCCGGCCACGAGCACGCCACCGAGCATCGGCAGCGTGCCCATCGGCAGCGTCATCAGCCCACCCGCCACGGCGAGGAGAGCGGCGATACCCCACCAGGAAGGGGGCGCGGTCAGGCGTTCGTCATAAGGCGTGGGGGAAGGCTCCATGGGGCCAAGCTTGGCACGGTGCGGCCCGCGGGCTACCGCGCGGGTAAGGTCTGCGCCTGTGAGTAACGTGCCGTCCCCGGGGACGCCCCCCGCACCCCGCGCGGAGCCCGGGTCCCTGACGCCCCCCGCCGGTGCCGTACCGCCGGTACGGCACCCGGAAGCGCCCGCCCCCGGCGAGCTGCTCGGGGCGCACTACGACCAGTGCTTCGGCTGCGGTGAGGGGCAGCCGCACGGACTTCAGCTTCGCGCGCGCGCGGGCGAGGGCGTACGCGTCACCGCCGAGTTCACCGTCAGAACCGCCCACCAGGGCGCGCCGGGCCTCGCGCACGGCGGGGTCCTCGCCACGGCGCTGGACGAGACGCTGGGCTCGCTGAGCTGGCTGCTGCGGACCATCGCCGTCACCGGCCGGCTCCAGACCGAGTACGCGCGGCCGGTGCCCGTCGGCGCGTCGCTGCATCTGGAGGCCGAGGTCACCGCGGTGCACGGACGGAAGATCTACTCCACCGCCACGGGCAGACTGGGCGGTCCCGAGGGGCCCGTCGCCGTCCGTGCGGACGCTCTGTTCATCGAGGTCGAGGTCGATCATTTCGTCGACCACGGCCGTCAGGAGGAGATCCGGGCGGCGATGGCCGATCCGGACCAGGTCAGGCGCGCCCGCGCCTTCGAGGTGAACCCATGACCCCCAGCCCCGCGTCCGGCGGCCCCGGCCGCCCCGTGGACGTACTGATCCGCCGCGTCGACCCGGAGGTCCCGCTGCCCTCGTACGCGCACCCCGGCGACGCGGGGGCCGATCTGGTCACCACGGAGGCCGCCGAGCTGGCCCCCGGCGAGCGCGCCGTGCTGCCGACCGGTGTCTCCGTCGCCCTGCCCGACGGTTACGCGGCCTTCGTGCACCCGCGCTCCGGGCTCGCCGCCCGCTGCGGGGTCGCGCTGGTGAATGCCCCCGGGACGGTGGATGCCGGGTACCGTGGGGAGATCAAAGTGATCGTGGTCAATCTGGACCCCCGCGAGAGCGTGCGGTTCGAGCGGTTCGACCGGATTGCCCAGCTCATCGTCCAGCAGGTCGAGAAGGTGCGCTTCCACGAGGTGGCGGAGCTTCCCGGTTCTGCACGGGCCGAGGGGGGCTTCGGGTCCACCGGCGGTCATGCCGCCGTGGGCGGCGGGGTACAGGGTGGGAATCGATACGCTTCGGTCGTATCCGACCGGGAAGGACATTGACGTGTTCGGACGTCGCAAGAAAAGTGATTCCGCCGAGGACGAGGCGGGGACAGCGGGCGAGACCGAGCAGTTCGTCGACGAGGCCGGCGAGGACGCCGGGGACGCCGACGACACGGAGGCGGCGCCCGCGCCCCGCCGTGCGAACCTTCCGCCGGCGCCCAGGCCCGACGGACCCTGGGACATCTCCGAGGTCTCCAGGCCCGAGGAGGGCCGGGTGGATCTCGGGGGCATCTTCGTCCCCGCGGTCGAGGGCATGGAGCTGCGCGTAGAGGTCGCCGGTGACGCGATCGTCGCCGCCACGGTCGTCGTGCGCGACAGCGCCGTACAGCTCCAGGCCTTCGCCGCGCCCAAGAAGGAGGGCATCTGGGGCGAGGTCCGCGAGGAGATCGCCACGGGCATCACCCAGCAGGGCGGCATCATCGACGAGGTCGAGGGCCCGCTGGGCTGGGAGCTGCGCGCGCAGGTCCCCGTACAGCTCCCGGACGGCACCGGAGGCGTACAGCTCGTGCGCTTCATCGGGGTCGACGGGCCGCGCTGGTTCCTGCGCGGGGTGATCTCCGGGCAGGGCGCGGTGCAGCCCGAGGCCGCGGGGCTGCTGGAGCAGATCTTCCGCGACACGGTCGTCGTCCGCGGGGAGGGCCCGATGGCCCCCCGCGACCCGATCGTCCTCAAGCTCCCGGACGACGCGCAGATGGTCGCCGAGGGCGTCCAGCAGGAGGACCAGGAGAGTTCCCGCTTCTCCGGCGGCATGGGCCAGCTCCAGCGCGGTCCCGAGATCACCGAGGTGCGCTGACACCCGTTACGCGCGTCGGATGGGCCGTACCCCGGGCGGGGTGCGGCCCATCCGCGTGACCGGGGGAGATCGCCGCAGGCCCCGCGCCCCCGCCGTACGCCGTCGCCTCCCGCCCCCGCCGTCAGAATCGTGTCAAAACCGGCCCCCGGACCCCCGCGCGGTGACCGTGCGCGTCGTCACCGGCGGTAGTTTCGTCAGGACGGTCGGCAGGTCGGGCACGCCGGCCCTTCTGGAAGACAATGGGGCCATGGGACGCGGCAAGCTACGTATCTACCTGGGCGCGGCACCGGGCGTCGGCAAGACGTACGCGATGCTCTCCGAGGCGCACCGCCGGGTGGAGCGGGGCACGGACTGTGTCGTCGCGTTCGTCGAGCACCACGACCGGCCGCGTACGGAAGTGATGCTGCACGGCCTGGAAGCGGTCGGGCGGCGCGAACTGGAGTACCGCGGCACCGTCTTCACCGAGATGGACGTCGACGCCGTCCTGGAGCGCCGCCCCGCCGTCGCGCTGGTGGACGAACTGGCCCACACCAACGTGCCCGGCTCCCGCAACGCCAAGCGCTGGCAGGACGTCGAGGAACTGCTCAAGGCCGGCATCGAGGTCGTCTCCACCGTCAACATCCAGCACCTGGAATCGCTCGGTGACGTCGTCGAGTCGATAACCGGGGTACGGCAGCGCGAGACCGTCCCCGACGAGATGGTCCGGCGCGCCGACCAGATCGAACTGGTCGACATGTCGCCCCAGGCGCTGCGCCGCAGGATGGCCCACGGCAACGTCTACAAGCCCGACAAGGTCGACGCCGCGCTCTCCCACTACTTCCGCCCCGGCAACCTCACCGCGCTGCGCGAACTGGCGCTGCTCTGGGTCGCGGACCGGGTGGACGAATACCTCCAGCAGTACCGCGGCGAGCACAACATCCGTACCACCTGGCAGGCCCGCGAGCGGATCGTCGTCGGCCTCACCGGCGGCCCCGAGGGCCGTACGCTCATCCGCCGCGCCGCCCGCATGGCCGCCAAGGGGTCGGGCAGCGAGATCCTCGCCGTCTACATAGCCCGCAGCGACGGCCTCACGGCCGCCTCGCCCAAGGAACTGGCGGTCCAGCGCACCCTGGTCGAGGACCTGGGCGGCACCTTCCACCATGTGATCGGCGACGACATCCCCTCCGCGCTGCTGGAGTTCGCGCGTGGCGTCAACGCCACCCAGATCGTGCTGGGCTCCAGCCGCCGCAAGACCTGGCAGTACATCTTCGGCCCCGGTGTGGGCGCCACCGTGGCGCGGGAGTCGGGGCCCGACCTGGACGTGCACATCGTCACGCACGAGGAGGCCGCCAAGGGGCGCGGGCTGCCCGGCGCGCGGGGCGCGCGGCTCGGCCGCTCCCGGCTCATCTGGGGCTGGCTGGCCGGGGTCGTCGCGCCGGTCCTGCTGGCGGTGCTGCTGACGGCGCTGAACAACACCCTCGGGCTCGCCAACGACGTCCTGCTCTTCCTCTTCCTGACCGTCCTGGCCGCCCTGCTCGGCGGGTTGAGGCCGGCGCTCGCCTCGGCCGCCGTGGGGTCGATGCTGCTCAACTTCTACTTCACGCCGCCCACCCACAACCTGACCATCCAGGACCCGAAGAACCTGGTCGCCATCGTGATCTTCTTCGCGGTGGCCGTGGCGGTGGCCTCCGTGGTGGACCTGGCGGCCCGCCGTACCCATACGGCCTCCCGGCTGCGCGCCGAGTCCGAGATCCTGTCCTTCCTCGCGGGCAGCGTGCTGCGCGGGGAGACGGCCCTGGACGCCCTGCTGGAGCGGGTCCGCGAGACCTTCGCCATGGAGTCCGTGGCGCTGCTCGAACGCAAGAGCGACGTCGATCCGTGGACCCGGGCGGGCAGCGTGGGCCCCCAGCCCGTCGACCGTCCCGAGTCCGCCGACGTGGACATGCCGGTCGGGGACCACATGGCGCTGGCGCTCTCCGGGCGGGTGCTGCCCGCCGAGGACCGCCGGGTGCTCGCCGCGTTCGCCGCGCAGGCCGCCGTCGTACTCGACCGCCAGCGCCTGGTCGGCGAGGCCGAGCAGGCCCGCGCGCTCGCCGAGGGCAACCGCATCCGTACCGCCCTGCTCGCGGCCGTCAGCCACGACCTGCGCACCCCGCTGGCCGGCATCAAGGCCGCGGTCTCCTCGCTCCGCTCGGACGACGTGGAGTGGTCCGAGGAAGACCAGGCGGAGCTGCTGGAGGGCATCGAGCACGGCGCCGACCGCCTCGACCACCTCGTGGGCAACCTCCTCGACATGTCCCGGCTCCAGACCGGCACCGTCGCACCGCTGATGCGCGAGATCGACCTGGACGAGGTCGTCCCGATGGCGCTCGGCGGCGTACCGGAGAACAGCGTGGAACTGGACATCCCCGAGTCGCTGCCCATGGTGGCCGTCGACCCCGGGCTGCTGGAGCGCGCGGTGGCCAACATCGTCGAGAACGCCGTCAAGTACAGCCCCGAGGGGCGGCGCGTCACCGTCGCCGCCAGCGCGCTCGGCGCCCGGGTCGAGGTACGGGTGGTGGACCGAGGCCCCGGCGTCCCCGAGGACGCCAAGGAACGTATCTTCGAACCCTTCCAGCGCCACGGGGACGCCCCGCGCGGCGCCGGAGTCGGCCTCGGGCTCGCCGTCGCCCGCGGCTTCGTGGACGCGATGGGCGGCACGCTCGCCGCCGAGGACACCCCCGGCGGCGGCCTGACCATGGTGCTCACCCTCTCCGCTGCGGCCGGCCCCGTACCGGCGCGCACCGAACCTCCCGCCCGCGTCGGCTCATGACCGGGACAGCAGAAAGGCGGACCTCTATGACCCGGGTGCTCGTGGTCGACGACGAGCCACAGATCGTACGGGCCCTCGTGATCAATCTGAGGGCACGCAAGTACGAGGTGGACGCGGCCTCCGACGGCACGACCGCGCTGGAACTGGCGGCGGCCCGCCACCCCGACGTGGTCGTGCTCGACCTCGGGCTGCCGGACATGGACGGCGTCGAGGTGATCAAGGGCCTGCGGGGCTGGACGCGCGTCCCGATCCTGGTGCTCTCCGCGCGCCACACCTCCGACGAGAAGGTCGAGGCGCTGGACGCGGGCGCCGACGACTACGTCACCAAGCCCTTCGGCATGGACGAGTTGCTGGCCCGGCTGCGCGCCGCCGTTCGCCGCGCCGAACCGCTCGGCGGGGACGGCGACGAGACCGTCGCGGTGGTCGAGACGGCGGGGTTCACCGTCGACCTGGCGGCGAAGAAGGTCCACCGCGAGGGCCGCGACGTACGGCTCACCCCGACCGAATGGCACCTGCTGGAGGTCCTGGTACGGAACACGGGCCGGCTGGTCAGCCAGAAACAGCTCCTCCAGGAGGTCTGGGGCCCCTCGTACGGCACGGAGACCAACTACCTGCGGGTCTACATGGCCCAGCTCCGGCGGAAGCTGGAGACGGACCCCTCGCACCCCCGGCACTTCGTCACGGAGCCGGGTATGGGCTACCGCTTCGAACGGTGATCCGATTCCCGTGGCCCGGTCGCGTCGTTGCGTTCTCCTGTCGCACCCGTACCCCGGTACCCTTCAGACATGAGTGCTGAGAAGCCGACCGGCCGCTTCCGCCGGATGCTCGACCGGCTCTCCAGCTCCCAGGAGGATCTGGAGTCGGAGGAGCTGCGCGACGACGCCCAGGCGTCCGGTTGCACCCGTATCTCCGAGTGCGACGACCGCCAGATCGTCCGGGTGGCTGGTACGTTGCGGACGGTCACCCTGCGACCCCGGGCCGGTGTGCCCGCGCTGGAGGCGGAGCTGTTCGACGGCACCGCGCCGCTGGACGTGGTGTGGCTGGGCCGGCGCTCCATCGTGGGCATCGAACCGGGCCGCAAGCTGATCGCCTCCGGCCGGATCTCCCTGAGCCACGGCCGGCGGGTGCTGTTCAATCCCACATACGAACTCCGACCGCTCGGACAGGAGTAGCCGGTGACGTCACCCGACAAGCCCACCGCCCCGACCGTTTCCCCCACACCGTCCTCAGCCGCGTCGCCCGGCCCGGACGGTGATGCGAAAGCCGTCACGGAGGCGGCGCTCTTCGAGGCGTTCGGCGGCGTGCGCGGCATGGTGGAGACGGTCCTCCCCGGCCTGCTCTTCGTCACGATCTTCACCGTCAACAAGGACCTGCACACCTCGGCGATCGCGGCGCTCGCCGTCTCGCTGCTGCTGGTGGTGGTACGGCTGATCCGCCGGGACACCGTCAAGCACGCCTTCAGCGGGGTGTTCGGTGTCGCCTTCGGTGTCGTCTTCGCGATGATGACCGGCAACGCCAAGGACTTCTACCTCCCCGGCATGCTCTACACGCTGGGGCTGGCACTCGCCTACATCATCACCACGCTGGCGGGCGTGCCGCTGATCGGCCTCATCCTGGGCCCGGTCTTCAAGGAGAACCTCTCCTGGCGCACCCGCAACCCCGGCCGCAAGAAGGCGTACGCCAAGGCCAGTTGGGCCTGGGGGCTGATCCTGCTCGCCAAGTGCGCGATCCTCTTCCCGCTCTACTGGTGGGCGGACACCGCGCAGCTCGGCTGGGTGCTGATCTCGCTCAAGATCCCGCCGTTCCTGCTGGCGGTCTATCTGACGTGGGTCTTCCTCGCGAAGGCGCCCGCGCCGATCGACGTCTTCGCCGAGATGGAGGCGGAGGAGCAGGCCGAGAAGGAGCGCGCGGCGGCGGCAGCCGCGGTGACCGGGGACCGGGGCCCGGCCCGGCACCGGCGATAGCTCGCGCACGGAACCGGCGGCGGCCGGCGTAGGCGACCGGCGGCGGCACGCGTAAGCGACCGGCGGTGGCACGGGTACGGAACCGGCGGTGGCACGCGTACGGACGAATCGCCGGGCAGGTCGCGACCTGCCCGGCGATTTCGCGTATCGGCGCACATGTTCGTGCACAGGTGTACGGGAGGGGCCTGGGAGGGCCCGTCAGTCCGCGGTGTCCTCGCGACGTACCGACAGCAGGTCCTCCAACTGCTCCTCGCGCGCCTGCGCCGCCACGAACAGCAGTTCGTCGCCCGCCTCCAGGGTCTCCTCCGGATGGGGCGTCAGCACCCGCGTCCCCCGGATGATCGTCACCAGCGAGGTGTCCTCGGGCCAGCTCACCGAACCGACCTGAGTCCCGGTCACCGCGGACTCCGGCGGCAGGGTCAGTTCGACCAGGTTGGCGTCGCCGTGGCTGAAACGCAGCAGCCGTACGAGATCGCCGACGCTCACCGCCTCCTCCACCAGCGCCGACATCAGCCGAGGCGTCGAGACCGCGACGTCGACGCCCCACGCCTCGTTGAACAGCCACTCGTTCTTGGGGTTGTTGACCCGGGCGACCACCCGCGGCACGCCGTACTCCGTCTTGGCGAGCAGCGACACGACCAGGTTGACCTTGTCGTCACCGGTCGCGGCGATCACCACGTTGCAGCGCTGGAGCGCCGCCTCGTCCAGCGAGGTGATCTCGCAGGCGTCCGCCAGCAGCCACTCGGCGAGCGGCACCCGCTCCACCGAGATGGCGGTCGGTGCCTTGTCGATCAGCAGCACCTCGTGCCCGTTCTCCAGCAGCTCCGCCGCGATGGAACGGCCCACCGCGCCTGCTCCGGCAATGGCGACGCGCATCAGTTCCCGCCTCCGTCCGGGCCCTCGGCGAATGCCGCCTCGACCTTCCCTATGTCGTCCGTACGCATCATCACGTGGACGAGATCGCCCTCCTGGAGCACCGTCTGCGACGTCGGCAGCATCGCTTCGCCCAACCGGGTGAGGAACGCCACGCGGACGCCCGTCTCCTCCTGGAGCGTGCTGATCTTGTGGCCGATCCAGCTCTCCGACGTATGGACCTCGGCGAGCTGCACCCCGCCGCTCGGGTCGCGCCACAGCGGCTCCGCCCCGGACGGCAGCAGACGGCGCATCATCTGGTCGGCGGTCCAGCGGACCGTGGCCACGGTCGGGATGCCGAGCCGCTGGTAGACCTCGGCGCGGCGCGGGTCGTAGATACGGGCCGCGACGTTCTCGATGCCGAACATCTCGCGGGCCACCCGGGCGGCGATGATGTTGGAGTTGTCGCCGCTGCTCACCGCGGCGAACGCGCCGGCGTCCTCGATGCCCGCCTCGCGCAGGGTGTCCTGGTCGAAGCCGACACCGCTGACGCGACGGCCGCCGAAGCCGGAGCCGAGCCGGCGGAACGCTGTGGGGTCCTGGTCGATGACGGCGACCGTGTGCCCTTGCTGCTCCAGGGTCTGCGCCAGTGCGGCGCCCACCCGGCCGCAGCCCATGATGACGATATGCACGGCGCTACACCACGCTCCCCGCAGGTCCTCTGACCTGCGTAAATGTCCTGCTCATGTCTCTCTTTCGGCTCGCCGGGCTGCACGGCGGCCGGTTCACGGTCCGCCAGGCACCATCATGCCGGTGGTCCCCGGCACGCTCCCCTCCCGGGGACGGGGGCGGCGCCTGCCATTGCCCGGGTCCAACGTATCGGTAAGGACCGACAGGCCGACGACGGGCCGGTGCCCCGCGGACCGCGCGACCCCGCCTGACGCGGGCCCGCCGGGGGCCGCCGTACGGCGCCGAGCGACTCCCGTACGGCGGCCTGACGCCGCGGAGACCGCAGAGCACCGGATGGGGGTGGTGCCCGTACACGTCACTGTTCGAACGCATACGATCCCTTCGTGTCCAAACTGACCGACGTGCCCAAACGCATCCTGATCGGGCGGGCGCTGCGCAGCGACAGGCTTGGGGAGACCCTCCTCCCCAAGCGCATCGCCCTTCCCGTCTTCGCCTCCGACCCGCTGTCCTCGGTGGCGTACGCGCCGGGAGAAGTACTCCTTGTCCTGTCCATCGCGGGGGTGTCGGCGTACCACTTCAGCCCGTGGATCGCCCTGGCCGTCGTCGTCCTGATGTTCACGGTCGTGGCGTCGTACCGGCAGAACGTGCACGCGTACCCGAGCGGTGGTGGCGACTACGAGGTCGCCACCACCAACCTCGGCCCCAAGGCGGGCCTCACCGTCGCGAGCGCGCTGCTCGTCGACTACGTGCTGACCGTCGCCGTGTCGATCTCCTCCGGCATCGAGAACCTCGGCTCCGCGATCCCGTTCGTCGTCGAGCACAAGGTCCTCTGCGCCGTCGCGGTCATCGTGCTGCTCACCGTGATGAACCTGCGCGGCGTACGCGAGTCCGGCAAGCTCTTCGCGATCCCCACCTACGTCTTCGTCGGCGGCGTCTTCATCATGATCGCCTGGGGCGCCTTCCGCGGTCTCGTCCTCGGCGAGACCATGCAGGCGCCCACCGCCGACTACCAGATCAAGCCCGAGCACCAGGGGCTCGCCGGATTCGCGCTCGTCTTCCTGCTGCTGCGGGCCTTCTCCTCCGGCTGTGCCGCGCTGACCGGCGTCGAGGCCATCAGCAACGGCGTACCCGCCTTCCGCAAGCCCAAGAGCAAGAACGCGGCGACCACGCTCGCCCTGATGGGCGGCCTCGCCGTCACCATGTTCTGCGGCATCATCGGGCTGGCCATGGCCACCGACGTCAAGATGGCCGAGAACCCGGCCACCGACCTGTTCAACGGCGGAGTCCCGGTCGGCTCCGGCTACATCCAGAACCCGGTGATCTCCCAGGTCGCCGCCGCCGTCTTCGGCAGCGGGACGTTCCTCTTCGTCGTCCTCGCCGCGGCCACCGCGCTCGTCCTCTTCCTGGCCGCGAACACCGCGTACAACGGTTTCCCGCTGCTCGGCTCGATCCTCGCCCAGGACCGCTATCTGCCGCGTCAGCTCCACACCCGCGGCGACCGGCTCGCCTTCTCCAACGGCATCGTGCTGCTGGCCGGGGCCGCGGCCCTCCTCGTCGGTGTGTACGGGGCCGACTCGACCCGGCTGATCCAGCTCTACATCGTCGGCGTGTTCGTCTCGTTCACGCTCAGCCAGACCGGCATGGTCCGGCACTGGAACCGCCATCTGCGGACCGAACGGAACACCGCCAAGCGACGCCACATGGTGCGCTCCCGGGCGATCAACACCTTCGGCGCCTTCTTCACCGGGCTGGTGCTGATCGTCGTCCTCGCCACCAAGTTCACCCACGGCGCCTGGGTCGCCCTGCTCGGGATGGTGATCTTCTACGGGACGATGACCGCGATCCGCAGGCACTACGACCGGGTCGCCGCCGAGATCGCCGCCTCCGAGGACTCGGCCGCCGACACCGTACGGCCCTCGCGCGTCCACTCCATCGTGCTGGTCTCCAAGCTCCACAAGCCGACGCTGCGCGCCCTCGGCTACGCCAAGCTGATGCGCTCGGACACCCTGGAGGCGCTGTCGATCAATGTCGACGCGGCGGAGACGAAGGCGCTCAAGGACGAGTGGGAGCGGCGCGGCATCAACGTACCGCTGAAGATCCTCGACTCCCCGTACCGGGAGATCACCCGACCGGTCATCGAGTACGTACGCGGACTGCGCACCGAGAACCCGCGCGACGCGATCAGCATCTACATCCCGGAGTACGTCGTCGGCCGCTGGTACGAGCACCTGCTGCACAACCAGAGCGCACTGCGCCTCAAGGGACGGCTCCTCTTCACACCGGGCGTGATGGTCACCTCGGTGCCGTACCAGCTCGAATCCTCGGAGCTGGCGAAGCAGCGGGCCAAGCGGCGCGGGATGTACAACGCGCCGGGCGCCGTGCGGCGCGGTCCGGTCGACGCGCGGCCGAAGGACCCCGGCGCGGGGGAGTGACGGGGCGGCGCCGGGCGGACGCGCGGACCAGGCCCGGCACGTAGACTTGAGGGCTGTCGTCCGGCCGTCCGGCCCGTACCCCTTGATCTTTTGGAGCCACCCCGTCATGAGCACAGAACCGCAGGCTTCGCTGATCGGGGAGGAGTACGAGGTCGAGGTGGGCCCCGTCGCCCATGGCGGCCACTGCATCGCCCGTACCGACGAGGGCCGGGTGCTCTTCGTACGGCACGCCCTGCCCGGCGAGCGGATCCGCGCCAGGGTGACGGAGGGCGAGGCCGACTCGCGCTACCTGCGCGCCGACGCCGTGGAGATCCTCGACGCCTCCAAGGACCGGGTCGAGGCCCCCTGCCGGTACGCGGGCCCCGGACGGTGCGGCGGCTGCGACTGGCAGCACGCCAAGCCCGGCGCGCAGCGCCGCCTCAAGGGCGAGGTCATCGCCGAGCAGCTCCAGCGGCTCGCCGGACTCACCCCGGAGGAGGCCGGCTGGGACGGTACGGTCATGCCCGCGCCCGGCGACAAGGTCCCGGCGGGCGAGGTGCCGGCGTGGCGCTCGCGCGTCCAGTACACGGTCGACGAGAAGGGCCGCGCCGGTCTGCGCAAGCACCGCTCGCACGACGTGGAGCCCGTCGACCACTGCCTGATCGCCGCGGAGGGCGTCAGCGAACTGGGCGTCGAGCGGCGGGAATGGCCGCAGATCGCCTCCGTGGAGGCCATCGCCGCCTCGGGCTCCGGCGACCGCCAGGTCATCCTCACCCCGCGCGAGGGCGGCCGGCTCCCGCTGGTGGAGCTGGACAAACCCGTCTCCGTCCTGCGGGTCGAGGAACACGACGGCGGGGTGCACCGCGTCCACGGCCGCGCCTTCGTCCGCGAACGCGCCGACGGCCGTACCTACCGCGTCGGCATGGGCGGCTTCTGGCAGGTCCACCCGCAGGCGCCGCAACTGCTGGTGGAGGCCGTGATGCAGGGCCTGATGCCGAGGAAGGGCGAGACCGCGCTCGACCTGTACTGCGGGGTCGGCCTGTTCGCCGGCGCGATCGCGGAGCGCGTGGGCGAGAACGGCGCGGTACTGGGCATCGAATCCGGCAAGCGCGCGGTCGAGGACGCCCGCCACAACCTGAAGGACCTCCCGAAGGTCCGCGTCGAACAGGGCAAGGTCGACCAGGTGCTCCCCCGCACCCGCATCACGGAAACAGACCTGATCGTCCTGGACCCGCCCCGCGCGGGCGCCGGCAAGCAGACGGTCAAACACCTCACGAGCCTGGGCGCGCGCCGCATCGCCTACGTCGCCTGCGACCCGGCGGCCCTCGCGCGCGACCTGGCGTACTTCCGGGAGGGCGGCTACAAGCCGCGCACGCTGCGGGCGTTCGATCTTTTTCCGATGACGCACCACGTGGAGTGCGTGGCGATCCTTGAACCGGTCGCAAAGGGCGCCTGACCTGCGGGTTCGAGTGGTGTGCGTGATGTGCGGTGTGGGCGTTACGGGCGATATCTTGACGCTGAAATGACGCTCTACGAGGCGTCTTGGCGCTCATGTGACGCTCGTTCTGATGGGTCGTCAGGTATTCGGATTTGCTGGTCAGCCCGTCTTGTCGACTGGGCGGGCGTGGCGGGTGGTCGAGAATTTCGTGGTGCCAAGCGGCCTTACCCAGCCACATGTATGGAGGGCCGGTTCTACAAGTGGCGCCACCAGCCCGTCACCGCCCGAGAGGTGCGGCGCGCGAGCGCGCTCCCCTCCTCCCCTCTCACTTTCCGACGGTCAGCGGGTCCCGTTCACAGCAGGAGCGCCCGAGCCGGCCGAAGCCGACCCGGGCGCCCAACCAACACGCTTCTACAGCCGCCTACTTGACGGTCCGATAGGCCCGGTGGATCGTCTGCTTCAGGGTGTTGCCGTCCTTGTCCGTGAGCGTCACGCGCAGCGAGACCGCGCCCGCCTTCGCCGGGTGGCGCAGGTCGAGGCGCTTGCCCGCGACCGTCTTCGCCGGGTGCCAGGTGCGGCCGTCGTCGTAGGAGACCGAGAAGGCCGGCTTGCGGGCGGCGCGTGCGGTGGCCGCGCCCTCGACGGCGAACGGGACGGAGAACCGCGTACCGGCCTTGGCCGTGCTCGCCATGCTCAGCTTGGGCGAGAAGCGCACCGCCGACAGCGGCAGTCGCTGTCCGGCACCGGTGACGTGCGCGGAGGTGAAGGTCCACTCGGCGGTGACACGGGTGGAGACCGACGACACCGAGGCCGGGCGGGAGACGTCCGTGGTGAGACGGTACGTGCGCTTGGCGGCGGGGAGTTCGTACGAGACGTCGGCCAGGTCCGTGTCCACGGCGAAGACCTTCGTGCCGCCCGCGTACAGGGTGCTCTTGGCCTTGCCGTAGCGGGATTCGCCGACATGGCCGGCGCCGTCGGAGAAGAGAGGAAGGTAGGCCGTGAAGGTGTCGCCGACCCGGACGGCACCCGGACGGTCCTCAAGGCCGGTCAGCGGACCCGTGAGGTGCGGGCCGAAGACGCCGGTGTTGAACCGCTCGGTGTACTGCTTGCCCGCGCTGTACGCACGGGGGTTCGCGGTCCACTGGCCGGCGTCCATCACGCGTTCGCCGTCCGCGTCCGGGCCGCCCTCCTGCCACACGGAGTACCGCCACTTCACGCCCGGCAGGACGTACTCGGTGAGGGTGGCCGGCAGGGAGAATTCGGTCGGGTAGAAGTCGGCCCAGGAGCCACCCGGCATGATGGGCGCGGCGACGAGCGACCCCTGCTTGCCCTTGGAGGGCTCACCGGCCGCGATCGTGACCTTGGCGAACTGCGAGGGCTTCAGGTTCACGGTGAAACCGGCCAGATCACCGGTACGGTTCATCGCCGGCCGGTAGCTCGTACTTCCGTGCGTCCAGGCGCCGTTGTACTGCGCGAACGCCTCGCTCGCGGGCAGCCGGGCGCCGAACTGCCCGACGCGCAGCTTGCCGAAGCTGCCCACGTCGTACGTGGTGACGCTCCGGTTCCGGTCGATGTCGAAGCCGAAGTTGAAGGTGGCGTCGGTGTGCTTGGCCCTGCTGTCCGGCACAGTGATCCGGATCGGCTCGGCCTTGCGGGCGTCCATGACGAGGGTGGTGTCACGGGTGAGCGAGAACTTCGGGTTGATGAGGAGGGCGAGGTCCCCGGCGTCGGGGGTGGCGCCCGTGTCGATACGGCCTTCGAGGCTGTAACGGCCCTTGGGCAGCCGTACGGTGATCTCGCCGTCCGTGTCGTCCGAGTAGTCGTTCCAGATCTGGTTGTCCAGCCCCTGCACCCCGGTCTGCGAACGCCCGGTGGGCTTCCCCTTCAGGTCGAGATGCTTGACGGTCAAGTTGTACGACTCGACCTCGCGCTGTACGCCGACACCGGTCCGTACGGTCGTGCCCGCCCCGTCCGTCGCGGTGACCGAGCCGCCGAAGTCGCCGTCGACCGTGCCCGCGCTGGAGTCGGCGGTGACCTGGGTGGTCGCGGTGGAGCCCGCCGGGACGGTGAGCCGCTTCGGCGAGACCTCGAACATGCCCTCGGCGGCGGGCTTTCCGTCCTCGCCGTACGCCTCGACGGCCAGGTCGAGGGTGAGGGGGCGGTCGCCGTCGTTGCGGTAGGTGATGGTCTTGGTGACCGGCTGGTTGTCGGTGTGCGGCCACTGCTGAGTGGGGAAACCGAGGGTGGTCGGCGTGGTGGTGAGCTGCTGGTCGAGCGCGCGGACGATGTCCGTACGTCCCGTGCCCTGCGCGAACGCCGACACACCGGCGGTCAGCTTGGCGGACGCGGTGAGGGCGGCCTTGATGCGCTCGCCGGTCCAGTCGGGGTGACGCTGGGCGAGGATCGCGGCGGCGCCCGCGACATGCGGGGTCGCCATCGACGTACCGCTCATCGAGACATAGCCGTCGGCGGCCGGGTCGCCCAACATGCCCTCGGCCGCCTTCGCGGCGACGATGTCGACGCCGGGGGCGGTGAGGTCGGGCTTCAGTGAACCGTCCGCCGTCGGCCCTCGGCTGGAGAACTCGGCCATCGCGTCGGTACGGTCCACCGCGCCCACGGTGAGCGCGGCGGCGGCACTGCCCGGCGAACCGACGGTGCCCGCGGCCGGGCCGTCGTTGCCGGCGGCGATCACGAAGAGGGCGCCGGAGGAGGCGGACAGGTCGTTCACGGCCTGTTCGAGGGGGTCATCACCGGGGCCGTCGGGCCCGCCCAGGCTGACGTTGATCACCTTGGCGCCCTCGGCGATCGCCCACTGAGCACCGGCGATGATCCCGGACTCCTCGCCGTACCCGCTGTCGTCGAGCACCTTGCCGCTGATCAGCCGGGCGCCGGGCGCGACCCCCTTGTACTTGCCGCCGGACTTCTCCCCGGACCCCGCGACAGTGGACGCCACATGCGTGCCGTGCCCCACCCGGTCGACGGTGTCCGCGGACTCCGAGAAGTTCTTCGCCGCGTCGATACGGCCCTTCAGATCCGGGTGCGTGCCGTCGACCCCGGTGTCCAGCACGGCGACCTTGACGCCCTTGCCGTCGTACCCGGCGGCCCACGCCTCGGGGGCGCCGATCTGCGCGGCGCTCCGGTCGAGGGCCGCCTCCACCTTGCCGTCGAGCCAGATCCGCTCGACCTTGTCGGCGGCGGCCGACCTGGCCCGCGCCGACCCCCCGCTCCCGGTGAGCGTCTCCCACAGCTCGGCGCCGTCGGCCTTACGGGCCCTGAGCGCGTCCCCGTTCACACTGGGCAGGTCCCGGCTCACCCGGGCCCCGGCGGCGGACAGCGCGCTCGGCGCGAGGGCACGGCCCTTGGCGTACGTCACGATCAGCGGCAGATCGGCGCGGGCGGC
Organism: Streptomyces sp. NPDC059092; assembly: GCF_042756365.1. Classification (NCBI taxonomy): domain Bacteria; kingdom Bacillati; phylum Actinomycetota; class Actinomycetes; order Kitasatosporales; family Streptomycetaceae; genus Streptomyces; species Streptomyces sp. NPDC059092. Next base: position 75,130 of record NZ_JBHZEJ010000016.1, on the reverse strand, counting down.
ATCGTCGTACCCCCACTTCACCAGCTGCGTCACATCGAACAGCCGCCGGTCGGCGGTGCCGTTGGCGAGCAGCCGCTCGGCGTCACGCGGGACGACATAGGTCCGGTCGGCGTCCCGCGCTATTCGGAAGGTGGTCCCTTCCCGCCCCTTGGCGGGCCGTACGCCGGTGACCTGGCCGGCGGAGTCCAGGGTCACCCGGTCACCGGTGACGAGGGTGACTGTCCTGGCCTTGCCGAGGGCGCCGGCCGTACCTGCCGTACCCCTGTCGAACTGTGCGGCCCCGGATTCCGGGGCACCGAGCAGGGCCGAGGTAAGGGCGGCGGCGACGAGCACGGCGAGAGCGGAAGCCTCACTCGCTCGCCTCTTACGGTGATTCAAGGCATGCCTTCTCTCTGGACCTTCGGGCATGGCAGAGCAGCCCGGCGGACGGGACAAAGAAACAGAGGGGGAAAGAGGCGCCCCTTCGCAAAGGGGCGCGGGGCGTACGGACTCAGACGAGCCGCTTACGACCCCAGAAGAAGAGGAACGCCACGACACCGGCGGTCAGGGCGAACAGAATCGACGCCCCGAACCACTGCATGGCGTTCATCTGCGACATCGGGAGGTACTGCACCGCCCAGCCCACGACATCGGCCTTGTCCAGGCACACCTGCCGTGCCGCGTCGGTCTGCGACTCCGAACAGGTGCTCCAGCCCGCCAGATCCCCGCTGCCGGTGACATACGACTGGTCGATTTCGTAGGCGCCGCGGGGGAGCGACGGGAACGCGTTCTCGTCCATGACACCCTTGTTCGTCGTGACCGTGACGACGTTGCCGAGCGACAGCAGGAAGTAGTCCCAGACGAGCTGGAGGACGACGGTGAAACCGAAGGTGACCACCATGGCCGGCAGCGTGCGCCGCAGCACCGCACCGATCGCCACCCCGCCGAAGACGGAGAAGAGGGTGAGGGCGACAGGTACCGGGCCCGTCGTGTTGAACGCGGCGCCCGAGGTCCAGTCCATGATCGTGACCTCGGACCTGACGGGGTTCCACCACCAGCCGAACACCGCCGACATCACGCCCGTGCTCACCACTACCACCAGTCCGGCCAGCGCCAGCTTCGTGGCGAGCCAGCGGGTCCGGCTCATGGACTGGGCGGCGACCAGCTTGGCGGTGCCGTTCTCCAGGTCGCCCGCGACGAGCGGGGCGCCGAGGAAGACACCGAGCAGGATGGGTATCGCCTGGAGCCCCATGGAGACGAAGGAGAACGCGTTGTTGTACTGCTGAAACTTGGCGCCCGCCTCGTCGAGGCTCTTGCCGGGATAGCCGTAGCCGTCGAGGAAGTCGACCAGCTGGCCGCGCTGGTAGACGATCCAGGCCACGGAGAGCGCGGTGGCGACGAGGATCGTCCAGAACGCGGCCCGGTGCTGGCGCCAGACCAGCCAGGTCATACCGCTGAGTCGGGGGCGCCGGTTGGCCTCCGTGGTGGTCCCGTTCATGGTCCCGTTCTTGCCGTCGCTCGTGGAGCCGGTCGAGGTGCGGGTCGAGCCGCGGGTGAAGGTGCTCATGCCGCCACCGCCCCGGTGCCGAACCCCTGGCCGTGGACCTGGGCGGTGGGGGTGATCAGCGGTGGTGCGTCGGGTGAGCGGAGATAGGCGAGCAGGAGTTCCTCCATGGTCGGGGCGTTCATGTCCCAGGGGCCGGTGACCGGGCCCTCGGGGCGGATGAGCGCGGTGAACTGCCGTCCGCCGGTCCGGGACTCGACGAGGGTGTGGTGCCCGAGGGCGGCGGGCATGCTCTCGCCCTCCTTGACGCCCGTGACCAGGGTGTGCACGGACATCAGCTCGTCCACGTCACCGGCGAGGCGCACTCCGCCGCCCGAGACGACGACGAGGTAGTCGCACACGTTCTCCAGTTCGGCGAGGACGTGGGTGGACATCAGCACGGTGGTGCCGCGCTCGGCGGCCTCGGCGAGGAGGGTGCCCATGATCTCGTGGCGCACGACCGGGTCGAGGTCCGACATCGGCTCGTCGAGCATCAGCAGGTCGGGGCGCTTCCCGAAGGCGAGGGCGATGGCGACGCGGGTGCGCTGGCCTCCGGAGAGGGTGCTGATCTTCGCGTCGAAGGGCACGTTGCCCGCGCGGATGATGTCCTCGGCGGCGCGCTGGTCCCAGCCGGGGTTCAGCTCCCGGCCCAGACGCAGGGTCTCCGCCACGGTGAAGCGGCGGAACAGGGGCTTCTCCTGGGCGAGGAACGCTGTGCGCCGACCGGACTCCACCGAGCCCGGAGCCTCACCGAACAGGCTGATCGAGCCGTTCGTCGGCTGCAGGACATGGGCCGCGATGCTCAGCAGCGTGGTCTTGCCCGCCCCGTTGGGGCCCACCAGGCCGCAGATCCGTCCCGCCGGGAGCCGGAAGGAGCAGTCCCGCAACGCCCAGCCCCGCCGGTAGCGCATCCCCAGCCCGTGCGCCTCGATCGCCGGTTCCTCCGCGTACATACCTTCACTCACCTGTGCTCCTGGTTGTCGTGGACCCCGTTGCCGTGGACCCCGTTGCCGCCACGTTCCCGGCGGCGTACTGCTTCTCCATCGCCGACGCGACCAGCGCGGCCACGTCCTCCTGCTCCAGACCGGCCCCGGCCGCCTTCGACATCCACGCCACCAGCTCCCCGTACAGCGGAGAGTCGGTGCCCGTCTCGGGGCGGCCCAGCGTGCGGCGTACGAAGGTGCCCTGGCCCGGTCGCGGTTCGACCAGGCCCTCGCGCTCCAGCTCGCGGTACGCCTTGAGGGTGGTGTTCGGGTTGACCGTGCTGGTCGCGGCGACCTCTTTGGCGGTGGGCAGCCGGTCACCCGGCACGAGTACGCCCAGCCGGAGGGCCTGCTTGGTCTGGTGCACGATCTGCTGGAAGGCGGGGACCCCGCTCCGCCTGTCGATGCGGTACTCCACGATCACCACCACTATTCCACTACTTGATTAGTGGAATGATGATGGAGGGGTGCGCGGGTGGTTGTCAATGCCGGCCGGGGGACGAGGAGAAGCGGGTGGGAGGTGCCCTGACCGCTTTTTTGGGACATCGGCGGACAGGGAACAAGGCATGTCCAGCAAGAGACGCCTGATGGTGGCCGGTCTGACGATGGCCCTCATGGCCGGGTTCGGCGCATGCGGAAGCGGAAGCGGGCAGAACGGCAACCCATGGGAGGACTCCACCGCAGGCCAGGTGAATCTGCTGCTCGGACCGCCTCTGGACCGGCCGAGGGCCGGGGCGCGGAGCCCTCTCCCCCCCCGGGTAATTTCCATTCGTAAGGAGTACCGGCGTGTTCTTCGTTGACACCATCGAGCTGGAAGGTCTCGGCAACCGCAGCTACCTGGCCGGCGGTGAGAGTGCCGCAGTAGCGGTGGACCCGCCGCGCGACATCGACCAGGTCCTGGCGGCCGCCGCCCGGCGCGGTGTGCGGATCTCCCACGTAGTGGAGACCCACATCCATAACGACTACGTCACCGGCGGCCTCGAACTCGCCCGGATCACCGGAGCCCGCTACCTCGTACCGGCCGGCGCGAACGTCACCTTCGACCGCGTGCTCGTAGCGGACGGCGACACCGCGGACATCGACCCCGGCAGCGGGGTGACGCTGACGGCGATCGCGACCCCGGGACACACGCCGCACCACACCTCCTACGCCCTGCACGAGGCGGGGCGTGCAGTGGTCGTCTTCACCGGAGGGTCCCTGCTGATCGGCACGGTGGGCCGCCCGGACCTGGTCGAGCCGCGGCTGACCGAGGAGCTGGCCCGCGCCCAGCACGCCTCCGCCCATCGTCTGGTCTCCGATCTTCCCGACGAGACGGCTGTGCTGCCTACCCACGGCTTCGACAGCTTCTGCTCCTCGGTCCAGTCGGAGGGGGAGGAGACCACGATCGGCAAGGAGAAGACGGCGAACACCGCGCTGACCGTCGACGTGGACACCTTCGTCGCGGAGCTGCTGGCCGGGCTGGAGGACGTGCCCGCCTACTACGCGCACATGGGCCCGGCCAACGCCGCGGGCCCCGCACCGCTCGACCTGACCCCGCCCGCCCTCGCGGACGCCGACGAGATCACAGCCCGCCTCGCGGCCGGCGAATGGGTCGTCGACCTGCGCAACCGTGTCGCGTTCGCCGAAGGACACGTGGACGGGTCGTTCAATTTCGAGGCCGACGGCAAGCTCGCCACCTACCTCGCCTGGATGATCCCCTGGGGCAAGCCGGTCACCCTGCTCGCCGAGTCCGCCGAGCAGCTCGCCGACGCCCAGCGTGAGCTGGTGCGGGTGGGCATCGACCGCCCGGCCGCCGCCGCCACCGGCACCCCCGCCGCCTGGCTGCCCGCCGGACAGGCCCCGGCCTCCTTCCCCCACTCGACCTTCGGCGGACTCGCCGCACACAGCAGCGACGGGGTGGTGGTCCTGGACGTGCGCCGTGACTCCGAGCGGCCGAACGGCTGGATTACGGGGTCGGTGCACATCCCCATCCACGAGCTCCACGGCCGCCTCGCTGAGGTTCCACCCGGGACGGTGTGGGTGCACTGCGCCGGCGGTATGCGGGCCGCGATCGCCGCATCCCTGCTGGACGCCGCCGGCCGCGACGTCGTCGCCGTCGACGACGGCTTCGACGCCGCCACCGACGCCGGCCTGCCACTGACCACCGGCTGACACCCCGCCACCGCACGAGATCCGAGAAGGAGAGGGGAGAACTCGATGTTCCTCTTCCGCCGCAGCCAGCCCCGCGTCAGCGTCGACCAGGCCCACAGCCGCACCAGCGGCGACACCCCGGACGCGATCCTGCTCGACGTCCGCGAAAAGCCCGAATGGAACGCGGGCCACGCCCCCGGCGCCGTCCGCGTCCCCCTGTCGGAACTCGTCGCCGGCGCCGGCCTACCGGCCGAAGCCACCGACCGTTCCCTGGTGGTGATCTGCCGCAGCGGACACCGCTCCCAGCAGGCCGCGAAACTCCTCACCCAGCGCGGCCGACAGGCCGTCGACGTCAAGGGCGGCATGAACGCGTGGCCCGCCGCCGGACACCCCGTCCTCGACGAACGCGGGAACCACGGCCAGATAGCGTGACCCCGATCGTTCTCGCCCTCATCGCCGGAGCCGTCGTCGGCCTCGCCCTCGGAGCCCTGGGCGGCGGCGGCAGCGTCCTGGCCGTACCTGCCCTGATCCTCCTGCTCGGCTTCACCCCGTCCGCGGCCACCACCGCCAGCCTGATCATCGTGGCCGCTACCTCCGCCACCGCCCTGCGCGCCCACGCCCGCGACGGCCACGTCGCCTGGAAAGCCGGATCGCTCTTCGCCGCCGCCGGCATCATCCCCGCCTACCTCGCGGGAGCCGCCGCCGGACGTGTGCCGGAAGCCGTGCTGACCGTCGCCTTCGCGGCGATCGCGGCCCTGGCGGCCGTGCGGCTGTTCCGCCCGTCCTCGTCGAGGCCGCCGGAGCGGATACGGCCCGGCAAGGCGGCCGGAGCAGGCGCTGGGCTCGGCGCGGTGACCGGGTTCCTCGGCGTCGGAGGAGGGTTCCTCGCCGTCCCGGCCCTGGTGAGCGTGCTGGGCCTGACCATGCGGCGGGCGGTGGGCACCAGTCTGCTCGTCATCACCGTCAACTCACTCGCCGCCCTGATCGCCCGTACCGGGACCGGTGGTGGTCTCGACTGGGCGCTGATCGGGCCGTTCACCGGAGCGGCGATCCTCGGCGCCTGGGACGGCAAGCGCCTCAGCACCAGAGTCTCCGGCAACAGCCTGCAAAAGGTCTTCGCCGGTGTGCTCCTGGCGGTGGCCGTGTTCATGCTGATCGACGTGATCCCATGAACACCCCGGCCACCCGTCAGGCCAGGGACAGGAACAGCTTTTCCAGCCTCGCCCGCATCGCATCGCGGTCACCGGCCGCCTGGCCACCCTCGGCCATGCAGTGCTGCAGCCCGGTCGCGATGATCGCGAACCCGGCCCGGTCCAGCGCACGGGAGACCGCCGCGAGCTGCGTGATCACATCCTCGCAGTCCCGGCCCTCCTCGATCATCTTGATGATCCCCGCGATCTGGCCCTGAGCCCGCCGCAGCCGATTGAGGACCGACTTCAGCTCGTCGGCCGCCATCTCAAGCTCCACCATCCACCTCCATAAATACCCCTAGGGGTATCATACCGGGTTCGGCAACCGCTCCCGGAACACCAACGGAAGGACCACCCGCACATGACCACCACCAACGCCCTCATCCCCGCCCAGGTCGCCGCTCGCCTCGACCACTACACCGTCATCGACGTGCGCACTCCCGGCGAATACGCCTCCGGCCACCTCCCCGGCGCCCACAACATCCCCCTCGATCACCTCCACACCGCGCTGCCCGCCCTCAAGGCCGCAGCCGCCCGCGGCACCCTCCTCATGGTCTGCGCCTCCGGCAACCGCTCCACCACCGCCTGCACCGAACTCGCCGCAGCCGACATTCCCGCCACCACCCTCACCGGCGGCACCACCGCCTGGGCCGGCGAAGGCCACCCCCTCCACCGCCCCGACAACGCCTCTCCCGTCTGGCCCATGGAACGCCAGGTCCGCCTCGCAGCCGGATCCCTCGTCGTCCTCGGCCTCGCCGCCGGCACCCGCTGGCGCCCCGCCCGCTGGCTCTCCGCGGCCGTCGGAGGCGGCCTGATCTTCTCCGCCGCCACCAACACCTGCGGCATGGCCGCCGCCCTCGCCGAACTCCCCCACAACCAGCCCCGCACCACCGACCTCCACGCCACCCTCCGAGCGCTGCAGGACTGATACGCCCGCGGTTGGCGTTGACCGTTCCCATGGGGTGAGCGGCGGGCGCGGTGGCCGTGGTCAGCGGCGGTCTACCGGTGGAGGCGGTGTCACCGAGGTGGATGTCCTCGATGAGCTCTTCGAGACGGATGGCGTACGAAGCCAGCGTGTCTGCGGAGTTGGGGGCGCCGTGTTCGCGGCACCAGTTGACGGCTTCCCTGTAGATCTCACGTGTTCAAGCCCTTCTGAGGGGGTACGCGTTGTTCGCGTGGGATCTTGTCTGGGTTCCGGATCGACGGGGCCCGTTGCCGGCCGAGGGTGTCCTCGGTATCCGTGATCTGCCCGGCGCGGTGGCTGGTATCGGCCTGGTGCCCGGGGACCCGTTCCTCGTCCGGCCGGACGGCTCGGTCGACCGAAGTCTGCTGGACTTCGTCCGGTCCCGCGAGTTCCGGGTGCTGGAGCGGGAGACGAAGCGGAACCACGCCACCGACATCCGCGTCCTACTGGATTTCCTGTCCGTGCGGGGTGCCGAGTGGGCGGTCGCGAGCGAGCGGGACTTGGCTGATTTCCGGGACTGGCGGTGCCGGGCGGAGGCGAACCCGGGCCGGATCGGCGGCGCGAAGTGGAACCGCGAACTCGCCGCGTTCACGAAGCTGTTCCGGTGGGGCCGTGTCCGTCCGAGCTCGAAATGGAACGGGTCCCGCGACGCGAGGACGTCGGTGCCCTCGTCGCCGTTGCGCGGACCGATGAACAGGTAGTCCAGCCGTCTCGTTCGACGACGCACGGTGACTCGGTGACCGAGGCGGTCGTGTCCGTGCTCGCGTCGGTGGACGCGACACCCGGATCGCCCCAGTGACGCAGATCGGCGGAACGACGGCAGGCGACGACATGGTGGCCGCCCGGGCCGGAGAGTTCGGTGTAGTACATGACCCACTCGCCGCCGACCCGCAGCACCATCGGGTCACGCGCGGCGAGCCCCCGGAACAGCGGGCCGGACGGTTCGCGGGTCCAGGCGAACAGGTCGGTCGACGTGGCGAGGTTGATCGCCGCACCACTCGCGCCGCCCGCGGCGTAGAACATCCAGAACCTGCCGCCCGCCTCGACGACGTGCGGCGCCCACAGGTGATCCTCACCGAAATAGGACGGGTCGACGACGAGCGCGTCGGGGTGGCTGGTCCACGGTCCGTGCGGGCTCGGCGCGGAGGCGTGGACGAAGGAGATCTCCGCCGCGCTGTCCGGTGATTCGCCGCGCGGCGCGCTGTTTCCGACGATGCCGAACAGGTGCCAGCGGCCCTGAGCCTCGATCAGCGTGTGATCGTTGAGATATCGCGGGCCTGCCGAGGTGGACGGGTCGTAGACGCACGTGAAGGGTCCCGTGCCGACTCGGTGAGGGGGCGGGGCGTCCTCGGAGGTCGTGGCGGCGACGCCCGGGCCGGCGCCCAGGAACGGGAGGGCGCCGGCGCCGGCCGCACCGCGCAACAGGTTCCGTCCGCTGATCGGAAGCATGAGTTCCTTCAGAGGGGTCAGTCGACGGCGGGGCCGGCGGAGTTGTTGAGCCAGTTCCAGTCGGACCAGGTGGCGAAGCCGGTCTGCCATCGGTGATAGACGCCGGCGTGGCTGGTGCCGTAGACCTCGATGCGGCCGTCGGCGTTGGTGGCGGCGGTGACCTCGGTGCCGCCGGTACCGAAGGGCGCCCAGTCGCTGTAGGGGGCGTTCACGGCGGTCTGCCAGATGTGCATGGCGGTGGTGCCGTTCATGGCGAAGACTTCGACGCGGCCGTCGGGGGTGCGTTCGCTGGTGAGCTGTGAGTCGGCGGGGCCGCCCATGGGATCCCATCCGGACCAACTCGTGGGGCCGGTCTGGTACTTGTGGAAGACGCCGACCGGACCGGAGGCGAAGACCTCCAGGCGTCCGTCGGCGTTGTGGTCGACCGTCAGGTCATGGCCGCCTTCGCCGAATCCGGCCCACGAGGACCAGTCGCCGTTGGGGGCGGTCTGGTACCGGTGCTGGAAAGTGGTGCTGTTGAGAGCGAAGACCTCCAGGCGTCCGTCGGGTGCCTTCCCCATCTCCACCCGGCTGTCAGCGGGGCCGCCACCCGCGGACTCCCATCCTGACCAGCCGCCGTTCGGGGCGACTTGATACCGGTGGAAGAGCCCGGCCGGGCCTGAGGCGTAGACCTCGATGCGGCCGTCGGCGTTGACACCGGCCGCGGTGTCCCGGCCGCCCTCGCCGAAGGTCTCCCATCCCGACCAGCCGCCGGACGGGGTCGATTGCCAGCGGTGCTGGAAGGTGTTCCCGTTGATGGCGAGCAGTTCCAGGCGGCCGTCGGCGTTCGGTGCGAGGGCGAGTTCGGCGTTGCCGGGTCCGCCGAGCGATTCCCACTCCGACCAGTTGCCGTTGACCTCCTGCTGCCAGGCGTGGTGGACGCCATCGGCTCCGGCGGCGAACAGCTCCAGGCGCCCGTCCGCCGACCGCGCCGACACCACCCGGCCCGACTCCGCCGGATACACCAAGGGTTCGGGCCGCGGACCGCTGCCCGGGGTGCAGGGCAGCACCACGCCGCGCTCGGCGAGGTAGACCTCGGGGTCGATCCCGTAGGAGGTGGACCGGTCTCCCCAGATCCGCAGATGGAGGTGGGGACCGGTGGAGTTCCCCTCGGCGCCCATCAGGGCGATCTGCTGGCCGGCCACGACGCGGTCGCCGACGGAGACGTCCCGCCGGACCATGTGCCCGTACTCGGAGATCCGCCCGTCGGGGTGCAGAACCCGGATCCACTGGCCGTAGTCGCCGGTGTACCCGGAGATGGTCACCTCGCCGTCGCCCACGGCGTGGAGCGGCGTGCCGACGACGTTGGCGATGTCGACGCCGTTGTGGTCGCTGTGGAAGTGCTGGGACACGAAACCGGCGGCCGGGCAGGCCGCGGCGGCGGCGACGGCGGCGGTCCGGGCGGCTGCGGCCGGAGTCGCGGGCAGCAGCGTCGGCAGCAGCAGGGCGGCTGTCGACGTGAGAACCCAGGTCAGTGTGCGTCGGGAAAGCCTTGGAAGCACGAGTCCTCCTCCCCTTGGCAGTCTCGGGGTGAGTGGGATGGACGGTTGGGGCCGTGCGGACGAACGGTACGGAGGCTAGCAACCGTGCGGGCCCGGGAGACCCCGGAAGGTTACGGACCGACAGACGGGAGAAAGTCGGCCAGGCGTCTGTTGCTGCTGGTCATCGAGATTTCATCGGTCCTCCTTAGCATGGCCGCGTTCAGATGGCGGCCCGTACGACAGGGGAAGGACGGCGATGGCACGGAGGAGGTACGGAGCGAGGCTGCCGACGGTCCGCCGCAGGCGTTCTCCGTAATGGCCCACTCCCGGTCGGTCACATCGAATTCACCGCATTACCGCGACCAGACCAAGCTGTTCTCGGCCGGAAAGTGGGTGACCGGGCGGTTCACGGAGGATCAGCTCGCGGCTTCACCGGAATTGCAGATCAAGGTTCTGAACTGAGAATGCCGACAATCTCACAAAGGGGAACGCAGTGACGAGGAGAGCGCATTGGTGGCGACCGGCGGTGGCGTGGATGCTCGCCGCCCTGGCGGTGTTCGCGCCGGCGGGTTCGGTACAGGCCTCTGAGGGAGGCACCGCGCCGCCACCGATGACGAACGGTTTCGGCCTGACCCAGGTCGGCGCGGCGACAGGAAACGCCACCGACTTCTACCTCACCGTGACCACACCCGAAGTCGCGGGTGAGCAGCACATCAAGATCATTCTGCCGAGCGGGTACTACGACGCCCCGGGCCGGCGCTACCCGGTGCTGTACTTCCTGCACGGTTCGCCCGACGATCCGGTCCAGCAGACGTATCCGGCGCTGTCGATGTCGGACCAGATGATCACCGTCATCCCGGACGGCGGCGCTCGGGGCTGGTACGCCAACTGGCTCGACCAGAAGACCGCGGCCGGTGCCCAGAACTGGGAGAACTTCCACCTCAAGCAGGTGGTTCCGTTCGTCGACGCGAACCTGCGGACCATCGCCGCCAAGAAGGCCAGGGCCATCGCCGGCGTCTCCATGGGTGGGTTCGGCGCCTTCCACTACGCCCAGGCCCGTCCCGACCTGTTCGGCCACACCGCGTCCCTGTCAGGAGACATCGATCTGTCGGCCAGGTCGATGGACCTCCGGCTGGCCGTCGTCGCCTCCCTCATCGACGCGACGGGCGCGATCTGCGCCTCGGCGTCCGGAGCCTGCGACCCCAACGACTCTCCCTACAAGCCCGGTGTGGACAGTGACGCCGCGTTCGGCTCGCCCTACCCGGTGTTCAACGCCGACTGGCGGTGGAACGAGGTCGACCCGTCACAGCACATGGACAGACTGGCCAAGGCCGGAGTCGGGGTTTCCGTCTACGTGGGCGACGGAGGCGGCTCGCCCCTCGAACCGGAGTTCTGGGTCGCGGGCGCGGCCAAGAACGTCAAGGCCGCCATGGACGTTCTGGGCATGTCCTACCACTACGTCAACTATGGCGACGGGGCCGCCTGGGGCACCCGGTGCAGCGGCGGCCACAACGCCGGCTGCTGGGAACAGGATCTCCGGGACCTGATCCCCAGGCTCGAAAGGGAATTCGCAGTCTGACGGCAAGCGCCCGCCGTCGTTCCGCCCGCCGCTGGTGCGGTCTGCGGGACGACGGCGGGCGCGCGTTCCGGAGCTCTCGTTCCCGGATCGGCCCCCAGCCGGGAAGGCCGGCTCAAAGGGCGTGTTCCGAGAGGCCCTAGGCGATCGCGGGGCCGGAGTCGTTCAGCCAGGACCATTCCGACCAGGTGGCGAAGCCGGTCTGCCACCGGTGATAGACGCCGGCGTGGCTGGTACCGAACACTTCGATGCGACCGTCGGCGTTGTTGCTCGCACCGATCGACGTGCCGCCGCCACCGAAGTTCTCCCACTGCGAGAACGCCGCGTTCGGGCCCGTCTGCCAGGCATGGCTCGCGGTGGTGGCGTTGATCGCGAAGACCTCCACCCGTCCGTCGACCGATCGCGACGTGGCCAGCTCGGCGTTGGGGATCCCGCCGGTGCCGGTCCACGCCGACCACGAGGTCGGGCTGGTCTGCCAGCGGTGGAACACACCGTCGGCGTTGGAGGCGAACACCTCGATCCTGCCGTCCTGGTTGTAGCTGGCGGTGACGGCGCGTCCTCCGGTGCCGAAGTTCTCCCAGGCGGACCACTCGCCGTTGACGCCGGTCTGGTACAGGTGCTCGAACGTCGAGTCGGACAGCGCGAAGACCTCAAGTCGCCCGTCAGGCGCGTTCTCCATGGCGAGTCGCGCGTTGGCCGGGCCGCCGTGGGTGCCTTCCCATTCGGCCCAACCGCCGCTGGGCGCGGTCTGCCAGCGGTGGAACACACCGTTGGCGTTGGAGGCGAACACCTCGATCCGGCCGTCGGCGTTGGTGCCCGCAGCCAGTCCGTACCCCCCGGTGCCGAAGTTCTCCCAGGCGGACCACTCGGCACTGGGCCCGGTCTGCCACATGTGATCGAACGTACCGTCCGACAGCGCGAACAGTTCCATCCGTCCGTCCGCGTTGGACGCCACCGCCAGCTGGGCGTCGCGTGGACCGCCCGCGAACCGCCATGGCGACCAGGCGCCGTTCACCGCGGTCTGCCACGCGTGGTACACGCCGTCGGCACCGGCGGCGAACGCCTCAAGGCGTCCGTCCGCGGACCGCCCGGACACGACCCGACCGGAGGCGTAGGGGTGCTTGGGGCCGACGCTCGTACCGGGCCACAACGCGTTGGCGATGAGAGTGGCGTCGCCCGCCTCGATTCCGTACAGGTGGCGTAGGTCCTCTCTGGGTTGCTGCACGCGCCAGCAGACCTCGCCGATCGGCGCGTCGTTCCACGAGCCGCCCGGATACGACTGTTCCATCGCGTCGAGGAAGGCGTTGGTGGCGTAGGCCGGGTTGAGACGCTGCTCCCGGGTGCCCCACCAGTCCTGCTGCTGGAACAGCCCGATGCTGGTGTGGTCGACGGCCTGGGAGTAGTTGTTCATGCTGCTTTCCACGATGATCGTGGCGATGGCGATCGCCGCGGCTCTCGGGTTGAGCCCCCGGTCCTTCACCGCCTGTGTGACCATCCGCGCGCAGGACATCTTGTACGCGTTCAGATAGCCGGCCATCTTCGCGTTGAGCTGCGGGTTGAGCTGGTCGGCCATGACGCCGTCGGTGGCCGACGGACCGGCCGGATCACACGGCGCGGTCGGAATGGCCATGCCTTGTGGGCCACTGAAATACCGGGAGACACCGGACCGGTCGTCGCCCGGCCCCGGAACGGGTCCGGGTCGGGCGACGGCGACCGAGGCGGTCATCCCGATGGCCAACGCCCAGATACCGGCTACCAGGGCCAGTCCGGTGAATACGCGGTATAAGCCGCTTCTTGCCACGGTGTGCCTTTCCGTCGTGAACTCCGGTCGTTGGCGGCCGACAGTAGAAAGCACCGATGAAATCCTGATGGAATCGGCCTCCCCGCGCCTTTCATCGGGATTTCATCGGCCACTGCCAATCTCCTGAGACGTAGGCAGACCACACGAGGAGGATCGAATGCGAGCGAAGAGAATGACGGCCGCGTTGGCCGGACTTCTGCTGACGGCGGGGCTTTCGGTGATGCAGGCGTCCACGGCGCAGGCGGCGGCGGCTCCGTGCGAGGGCACTTACACGATCGTTGTCGGCGGCACGGGAAGCTCGTGGAACAACGACGGCTTCACCGGCAACATCCAGCAGCACGTCGGGTACCCCACCCAGATTCCCAACGGCGCGAGCGCGCGGGCAGGCGTCAACGAGCTGAACCGGCTGGTGCGCGACCAACGTGCCGCGTGCCCGGGCCAGCACGTCAAGATGGGCGGATACTCCTTGGGCGCCGCGGTGGTGCACATCTGGGTCACCGAGAACTGGCGGACCTTCGACAACGTCAACGCCGTTCTCGTCGCGGACCCCAAGCGCCAGGGCAACCCCGGCGCCAACGGGGGATCCGTGCCGTTCGGCGGTATCGTCGGCGCTCCGCTCGCCGGCGCCGACAGGTTCTTCGGCGACGTACCGGTCAAGACGATCTGTCACTCGGACTACGTCTGCGACGAGTCCGCCGGCATCTGGACGTACCCGGACAACCACGTCAGGAACTATCCCAACGACTTCAACATGGATCACCACAACGACAGCGCCAACGAGCAGTGGTACAACGGCGCCTGGTATCCCGCCGCCTGGTGATCAGGGGCCGGTGGTGGACCCGGCCACGGGAATGAGCCCGAGGCCGGCTTCGTCACCGCGCAGAATCATCTGGTGCGCCCGCCGCAGCAGCCGACTCGGAGGAACCCCGAGGTCGTCAGCGAGAAGGCGGCGGGCGCGCTCGAAGACCGTCAAGGCGTCGGCCTGGCGCCCATTGCGGTAAAGGGCCCGCATCAGCATCGCGGTCAAAGGCTCGTTGAGGGGGTGCGCCGCCGACAGGGCGAACAGCTCGGCGATCGCCTCCGAATCCTGGCCAAGGCGCAGCTGCCACTCCAACTTCCGCTGCACGATGGCGATCCTGCGCTCGGTGAGCCGCAGCCGCTCCAGTTCGGCGAGCGGCCCCGGCAAGCCGGCCAGGGGTTCCTCGTGAAACAACTCCAGTGCCTGGGCACAGAGGCGGACCGCTTCGAGCGGTTCGCCCGCTCGATCGGCCTTGTCGATGCGGGTGACCAGCTCTTCCATGCGTGCCACGTCCACGTCGACCGCGCCGGAGACCAGCTGGTAACCACGGAGTCCGCGTTCGATGACCGGGTCCGGACCGCCCCCGACGCGCAGGGCCTTGCGTAATCGGTAGATGTACACCGGCACCACGTTCGTGGCCGGCGGCTCCATCCCCCATACGTCATCGAGTAGTTCCCGCTGACTGAGGGACCGCCCCGCGCCCAGCGCCAGGGCCGCCAGGACGGCTTGCTGGCGCGGATGTCCCAGGTCCAGGGGCCGCCCGTCCCACCATGCCCGCAGCGGCCCGAGCAGGGAGATCCGTACCTTCGGCCCCGCCGCTCGCACGGCGGTGGTCCGTGGAACCGGTCTCACCGGCAGCGTGCGGGGGCCACGTCCGGGGACGACCAGACCGCAGTCGAAGGCGTGGACGACGGCGGCGGCCCGGTCGCGCAGACCGAGCTTCATCAGGATCCGCGCGAGGTGCTCGGCCACGGCGTCCTCGGGGATGGCGAGGGCAGCGGCGATCTCGTCGTCCCGCAGGCCGCAGCCGACCGCGGAGAGCACCTGGCGCTCCTGATGCCTGAGCGCGGTGGCGGTAGGGCGGAAGGTGGTGACGGTCGTCGGCATCGCTGCTCCACGGGCTCCGGACGGGTCGGTCTTGCGGGCGCCGTCGACAAGGTAGTGGGAGGAGCGTCGGGCAAGGCATCCGGAACGATACGGAGTGACACCCCCAGCGTTCCGTTGCCCGTCGATTCGGGGTGGGGGCCGGCGAACAGCGGCAGGTGGCCGTCAGGTGGCAGGGGGGCTGGTCGCGTCCTCGGGCAGCGCGGCGCGGGCGAGGGTGGCGGCGAGCCTGCGCCAGGGGCGGGGCTGCGGCGGGGAGCGTCATGGGACCGCCGAGCCGAGCGCTCGCCCGAGCCATGCGCCCGGGCGCTCCTGGCTCATCGTGACGGTGCCGGAGTCTTTGGCGGCACGTCTTTGGCGGCACCCACTCAACCGGCCCTCACACGCGGGCCTTCGCCGAATCCTTCCTCGGAGTGCTCCGGGAGACCGGCTTCAAGGACGAGGACGCCGTCGTGCGGGCAGGAGCTCTGCGGGCCCTCGCGGCAGTAGGCGCAGGTGTTGTCGGCCCGGACGAACGGGACGACGACCACGCCACCGGGTGCGGGACCGCCGTACCCCGGAGCCGACCTTTCTCAGGTCCGGGTCGTTCCAGGTGGTCATGGTCCTCTCCTTCCGGTCAGGCTTCGGGGATGGCGCGTCCGTACTCCGCGAGGGTGACGCTCGTCGGCTCGGGGCCGCCGCGGCGGCCGGTCTCCAGGGTGTCGAGGGCCTTCAGCTCGTGCGTGGTCAGCTCGAAGTCGAAGACGTCGATGTTC
The DNA here is from genome assembly GCF_042756365.1 of Streptomyces sp. NPDC059092. Lineage (NCBI taxonomy): Bacteria > Bacillati > Actinomycetota > Actinomycetes > Kitasatosporales > Streptomycetaceae > Streptomyces > Streptomyces sp. NPDC059092. The sequence continues at coordinate 59,337 of NZ_JBHZEJ010000016.1, read as the reverse complement.
TCGGCGATGCGGTGGCGCTTGGTGGACTTGGGGATCACCGAGCGGCCGTGCTGGAGGCCCCAGCGCAGCAGCACCTGGGCCGGGCTCTTGCCGTGTGCCTCGGCGACGGCGGTGACGACGGCGTCCTCCAGGACGCCCTTGCGGTTGTCGCCGTACCCCGGGTAGAAGGTGATGCCGCCGATGGGGGACCACGCCTGGTTGAGGATGTGGTGCTGGTCGTCGAAGTCGAGGACGGCGCGCTGCTGGAAGTAGGGGTGGATCTCCAACTGGTTGACCGCGGGGGCGACGGTGGTGGCGTCGAGCAGGGCGGTCAGGTGGTCGACCATGAAGTTACTGACGCCGATGGCGCGGACCTTGCCGTCGGCCAGGAGTTTCTCCAGGGCGCGGTAGGCGGCGAGGGTCCTGTCGAAGTCCGACGGGAGGGCCTGGTGCAGGATGAGCAGGTCGATTCGGTCCACGCCGAGCTTGGCGGCGCTCTTGTCGAAGCCGTGGAGGGTTTCCTCGTACCCGTAATCGCTGATCCAGATCTTCGTCTCGACGAAGATGTCGTCGCGGGGCACCCCGGAGTCGCGGATGGCCTGGCCGACCTCGCGCTCGTTGCCGTACGCGGCGGCGGTGTCGATGTGCCTGTAGCCGAGGTCGAGCGCGGCCATGACGGCGGCCCGGGTTTCGTCCGGCGGGGTCTGGAAGACGCCGAGTCCGAGGGCGGGCATCTCGACGCCGTTGTTGAGGGTGAGGTTCTGCATCACAGGGGCCTTTCGGTGTGGGTGGCCCGTGAGGGCACGATGAGGCTCACGACGGCCAGGGCCGCCAAGGTGAGCAGGAGGGCGGAGCCGGTCAGGGCGGCGCCCGAGCGGGCTGCGATGTCGGCGGCCTCGTGGCCGGTGGAGACGGTGGCGGCCACGGCGGTCAGGATGCTCAGGCTCAGCGCGCTGCCGATCTGGTGCACGGTGTTGACCAGGCCCGCGCCCGCGCCGGCGTCCTCCGGCGCGACGCCGTCGACACCGCTGGAGGTCATCGGGGCCAGGGCCAGCCCCTGTCCGGCGCCGATGAGCACCATGGGCAGTGCCACTCCCGTCACGTAGGGGCTGTGCAGGTCGAGACGGCTGAGCCAGGCCATGCCGACCGCGGTCAGGGCGACGCCGGTGAGCAACACTCTGGGCCTGCTCACCCGCTCCAGCAACCGCGGCACCTGGACCGCGAGGACGAAGTTGACCAGCGTCATCGGCAGGAAGGAGAGACCTGCCCGCAACGGCGTCCAGTGGTAGACGCTCTGCACGAACTGCGCGGTGAAGAAGAAGAACCCCATCATCGCGCCCATGTAGAGCATCCGGGTGACGTAGGCGCCGCTGCGCTCCCGGCTCGCGAACAGCCGCAGCGGCACGATCGGCTGTGCGGCCCGCCCCTCCACCCGGACGAACAGGCCCAGCATCACCGCACCCGCCACCAGCGGAATCAGGGTGGCCGGGGCGGTCCGGCCGAGGTCGGACGCATTGACGATGCCGAGGACCAGAGCGGTCGAGCCCAGCGTCGCCAGTAGCGCGCCGGGAACGTCGAAGCGGCCCCGCCGACGGCCGGTCTCGGGCAGGTACCGCACCGCCAGCACCATCATCACGATGCCGACCGGCACGTTCAGGAAGAACCCGGCCCGCCAGGAGATCAGATCCGCGACCAGACCTCCGACCACCAGGCCGAAAGCGGCACCGAGACCCGCGACCGCGCTGTAAGCGGCCATCGCCCGGTTCCGGGCTCGGCCCTCGGGGAAGCTGCGCGTGAGCAGCGACAGGGCGGAGGGAGCCAGAACCGCGGCCCCGACGCCTTGCAGCGCCCGGGCGCCTATGAGCCACCACTGGCTCTGCGCGGCTCCGACCAGGAGCGAGGTCAGCGAGAAGACGATCAAGGAAAAGAGGAACACCCTGCGGTGTCCGAACAGGTCACCGGCCCGGGCGCCCAGCAGCAGCAACCCGCCGAAGACCAGGACGTAGGCGTTGGTGATCCAGGACAGACCGGACTCGGAGAAACCCATGTCGGACCGGATCTGCGGCAGCCCGGTGAACACGATCGAGTTGTCCAGGATGACCATGAAATAGCTGACGCAGATGATCGCGAGGATCAGTGTCGTGTGGACCGGGGCCTTGTGCTGCCGCACTGCCTGGCGCGGTGCGGTGGCTGTCGGGTCACCTGGCGCTCCGGCGGCTCCCCGCGGGCTCGGATCGGCTGTACGCCCGGCGTGGACGTCGCCGATTCCGGACAGAGGCGCTGTGCGCACGGTGCTCCTTCAGGTCGGTCTCCGGTTCGGGCCCGATCGTGGTCGGCCGGGACCTCGGCCTTTTCCAGAGAACCGTGCCTCGGCCCCCATGTGGGAGTCACTGCTCTTCCAGGTAATGGCAGTACCTCGCAGGCACTCGCCGACGGATCTACCGTGAGGAGACCGGCACAGGATTCACGACGATCAGAAGGAGCGACCGCATGTCCGCCCTCGCTGCCACCGCGGAAGTTCCGGGCCCTGATCATGGCTGACACCGACAGGAAGGCTCTGACCGCCGGGGTCCGCGAGTTCCTGAGCACCCGGCGGGCTCGGATCACCCCGGAGCAGGCCGGGCTGCCGGTCTACGGCGGGAACCGTCGTGTCGCCGGCCTTCGCCGCGAGGAGGTCGCCCTGCTCGCGGGCATGAGTGTGGACTACTACATCCGACTTGAGCGTGGGAATCTCACCGGCGCTTCGGACTCGGTGCTCGACGCCCTCGCGCACGCACTCCAGCTGGACGAGGCCGAACGCACCCACCTCTACGACCTCGCCCGCGCGGCGACGCCGTCGGGCCGGCGGCCCACGGTGACCGCGTCCCGCGTGCGGCCCACGATCCTGCGGCTGCTCGACTCGATGACCGACGTACCGGCGTACGTGCGCAACGCGCGCTTCGACATCCTGGCCGCCAACGCGCTGGGACGGGCGCTGTACGCCCCCGTCTTCGACTCGCCGCTGTTCGCCCGGCGCGGTCCGGTCAACAGCGCCCGCTTCATGTTCCTCGACCCCGCCGGCCAGGAGTTCTGGATGGACTGGGAAAAGGGTGCCAACGACGCGGTCGCCTTCCTGCGCACCGAGACGGGCCGGGCGCCCCACGACAAGGCGCTCACCGATCTGATCGGAGAGCTGACGACCAAGAGTGACGAATTCGCCCGCCGGTGGGCCCGCCATGACGTGAAATTCCACCGTTCCGGCGTCAAGAACCTTCACCACCCGCTGGTCGGCGATCTCACGCTGCCCTATGAGGCGATGGACCTGCCGGCCGATCCCGGCCTGCGTCTCAACTTCTTCACCCCCGAAACGGACTCCCGGGAGCGGGAGGCCCTGGGCCTGCTCGCCAGCTGGGCGAGTTCCGGCACCGTCGTTCCCACCGTGAACGACTGACCACCACACGATCGAGGAGAGGTGTTCCATGCAGTACCGACCGCTCGGCCGCACCGGCGTCCAGGTCAGCCCGCTCTGTCTGGGCGCGATGATGTTCGGCCCCTGGGGCAACGAGGACGAGGCCGACTCGATCCGGATCATCCATCGCGCCCTCGACGCGGGGCTCAACTTCGTCGACACCGCGGACGTGTACTCCGCCGGCGTCTCGGAGGAGATCGTCGGCAAGGCCCTGAAGGGCCGCCGCGAGGAAGTGTTCCTGGCGACCAAGTTCTTCATGCCGATGGACCAGGACGACCCCAACCAGCGGGGTGGCTCGCGGCGTTGGATCATCCGCGAGGTCGAGAACTCCCTGCGGCGGCTCGGCACCGACCACATCGACCTCTACCAGGTCCACCGCCCCAGCCCCGACACCGACGTCTCGGAAACCCTCGGCGCCCTCTCCGACCTCGTCCACCAGGGCAAGATCCGTTACATCGGATCCTCGTCCTACTCCGGTTCCCTGATCGTCGAGGCCCAGTGGGTCTCGCGCGAGCGGAACCTGGAGCGGTTCGTGACCGAGCAGCCGCCGTACTCGATCCTGGTCCGCTCCATCGAGGAGGACGTGCTTCCCGCCGCGCGCCGCCATGGCATGGGTACCCTCACCTACAGTCCGCTCTCCGGGGGCTGGCTCTCCGGCCGCTACCGCAAGCACGCCACCGAGGGCCCCGCCTCCGCGGCCCGGCCCCAGGCCCGCTTCGATATGAACACCCCCGCCAACCAGCGCAAGCTCGACGCCGTCGAACAACTCGCCGCCCTGGCGGAGAAGGCCGGTCTCACGCTCATCGAGCTCGCCGTCGCCTTCGTCATCAACCACCCCGGCGTCACCTCGGCGATCATCGGGCCCCGCACCATGGAACAGCTGGAGGCGTTCCTGCCCGCCGCCGATGTCACGCTGTCGGCCGACGTGCTCGACGCCATCGACGAGATCGTCGCCCCCGGGGTCACGGTCAACCCGGTCGACAACAGCTACGGTGACTTCGAGCTGCGCGCCGACCAGCGGCGGAGGTGACGCGAGTCGGCTCGGCGGGTGCGATGGTCTCCAGTACCTCGTCGGCGACCTGCGCGCCCTGGGAGTGGCCGACGATCGTGAGCCGTGCGGCCAGGTCCTCGCGGTGGGTCTCCTCAGCGGCGGCCAGGAGGTTCTTGCAGCCCCGCGCGACGCGGCTGTCTTAGCTCGGAGCGGTCAGGTCCGGCGCGTTGCGGCTGTTGAGTCAGGGTGGGCGGCGGTGGGCGTGAGGGCGGCGGTGGCCGCCACCGCCGCCGCGAGGACGACGGTCCTGGCGCGGAGCGTGAGTCGGCTGGTCCTCACCATGGGATTTCCCCCCGGGGCCGATGGCGTGCTGGTGGTCGGTGGGCCGGCATCGGACGTGAGGGAGCGGCGATGAAATCGTGGTGAGGCCGGACCCGGAGACGGCTCATCTCCGTCGGTGGGCCTGGGCGAGGTGGCTCTGCAGGCGGGCGTGGCGGAACTGGTAGACCGCGCCGGCCTGGCGCAGGACGCCGCGCCGGTAGGCGTCGTCGAGGAAGGTGATGACGGCCCAGGGGAGGCGTCCGGTCAACGGCAGCCAGACGCGGGAGAGCACGCACCACTGGCCCCAGGCGGTCAGGCTCAGGGTGTAGCCGAGGGCGCCGCCGAGACCGCTGATGGTGCCGACCGTGAGACTGGACGTGGGGTCCAGCGCGGGTCGGCCCAGGTACCTCCCCATCAGGTCGTTCACCACCTCGATGCCCAGTCCGACCGTCGCGCCGAAGATGGTTGCCCAGACGGCCAGTTGGGTGATCGCCGTCACCCGGTCGGCGTTCAGGACGCTGCGGGGGCTGACGGCGGAGACGATGTCGAGGGGGGTTTCGAGGAGGCCGAGGAGGCAGAAGGCGAGTCCGGTACCGCCGCCGAACACCAGTCCGAAGAGGATCGCGTCGATGAGTCCGAGGTACAGCGCGGACGAGAACCCGTCGTCCCAGCCGTACGAGTGCACCAGGCCGACCACGAATCCGTAGGCGAAGCCGAACAGCGCGCCGCCCAGCGTACCGATCACCAGCCGGGGGCCGGCCGTCCATGTGGTGGTCTCCGGCCTGCCGCGGATGCGCAGGCGTACGGCTGACGGCGTGACGTCCTTGCCCGTGGCCGTGTACGTGAGCCAGTGCAGGAGCCCGAACAGGATGCCGGTGAGGAGCCCGACGACCGTCCCGTCCAGGAGGGAACCGGCGAGCGAGCCGTGGACGGCGGCGGCGATGGAGACGTCGACGAGCCCGATGACCAGTCCGGTCATGAGGGCGGTCACCAGGGTGCGGGTGGAGTCGCGCAGACCGTTGCCGAGCCGCCACCAGGCCAGGTCGGGGGTTTCCAGCTTGGTCAGGTGGTGGGCGAGGTAGCCGAGCCACTGCCGGGCGCCGTCCGGGTCGCGGTCACGTGAACCCGGCCGGGGCTGGTAGACGGTGGTGAGGAAGTTGTCGAGCAGGTGTTCCTCCAACTCCTCCGCACTGTCGAACAGTTCGGTGTCGAGCAGGGAGGCCGGATCGTGGTCCGGGGTGTCGCTGTAGACGGTGCGGGCGAGCGCGACCATCAGCGGAGTCGACAGGACTGCGGCGAGCGGGGCCACCGGCACGTCCGGCGACGGCTCGCGCAGCGTCTTCAGCACGGAATTCCAGGCGCCCACCGTGGGGTCCGTGCGGTCGGTCTTGCGGGTGGTACGGGGCAGGTAGTGGTCCAGGTCGTCGAGGGTGAGGTCGGTGAGTTCGATCGGCGCGGCGGAGGTCAGCACGTCGGTCTCCGCGACCGCGGCGGCGTACTCGGCGGGGCGACTGGTGAGCAGGAGGGGGAGGGTGGTGGCGTTGAGGGCTTCGAGCGCGGGGCGGCGCAATCCGTCGGCCATCTCGTCGAAGCCGTCCAGCACCGGCAGTACGCGGCCGGACTCCACCAGCGCGGCGGCCAGGCTCACCCTGCCGGGTCCCCGGGCGGCCGTGCCGGGGTGGTCGCGTGTCAGCCGCTCGGTGAGCCAGTCGCGCAGGGTGAGGGTGGTGGGGTTCCAGGCGCCGATGCTGAAGATCACCGGTACGGGCTCCGCCGGTGTCCGTGACGTCAGGTGGTCCAGGACGAAGCGCAGGGTCAGGATCGTCTTCCCGGACCCGGACCTGCCGAGGATCACCAGCCGCCCCGAGGGGACGCTCCGGTAGGTCTCCGCGATCCTCTCCAACCGGCCGCTCAGGTCCAGGGGGCCGCTCTCGGATCCCGGCGGGAGGCGGCGGATGTTGGCCCAGTGGTCGGTGAGTGTCCCGCACGCCGCCTTCCAGCGGACCGGCAGCGGAAAGGGATCCTGGATCCCCCGCTGCTCCTCCTCGCGCTGCCAGCGGGCCGCCACCGCCCGCGCGAGTTGTTCGGCCGCGTCCGCCAGCGCGTCCTGTGCCGGCTGTCGCGCGGCGGCCGGCTCGCCGGCCGGTTCTTCCGGCCCGGACTCGGGAGCCGGTTCTTTGGGCCCCGGCTCAGCAGCCGGTTCTTCCGGCCCCGGCTCACCGGCGGCGCCCGGCTGCCCCGGGGCGGCGGAGCCCAGTAACTCCTCGCGGTCCTCGCTCCGCAGGGCGAGCGCGTCGGCCAGCTGTCGCACCGTGGTCATCCGTGGGTTGTTGCGCCTGCCGGTCTCCAGACCGCGGATGGTGCTCACGCTGACCCCGGAACGCCGCTCCAGCTCCTCCTGGGTCAGCCTCGCCGTCTCGCGCAGCCGTCGCAGGACCGTGCCGAACTCACTGGCCACAAGTAACGGCCCTTTCTCCTGAGTTATCCGCCTTTTTGCAGGTGGGGGACTCTAGCGCGGTCACCGGTCACATATGACCGCTTCAATACTCTGTCCACATTTCCTGCACGGCGGCCAGTCTCGACGGCATCGACCGATCGACCGGGGCGAATGGATCGACCGGTCCGAGGAACGGGGAGCCGCCATGCCGACGACGACCGCAGCCCAGGGAGCCCTGGGCGACACGGTCCTCACCCCTCAGGAACGCGAGGTGCTCCACGCGCTCGGATGCGGCCTGCGGGACGCCGAGATCGCCGACGCCCTCGCCCTGCCCGGGAACGTGGTGGCCGAGCGGCTCGGCCGCGTTCTGGGGAAGCTGGGGCTGCGTGACCGGGCCGCCGCCATCGTGCACGCCTTCGACTGCGGTCTGGTCGTACCGGGACAGGGTCCGCGCGGGCCGGTGCCGGCGCCGGGGTCCACCGTCGGGCGACGGACGGGCACCGCACCCGGCCCCGGGCTCCGGGTGTCGGTGCTCGGCCCGTTGCGTACGAGGCTCGCGGGGCAGCCCGTGGACGTCGGCCCCCTGCGGCAGCAGGCCGTACTGGCGGCGCTGGCGCTGAGCCCGGGCCGGTCCGTCAGCCGACGGCAACTCCTGGAGGGCGTATGGGGAAGGGAGATGCCGGACGGGAACGTCGTACCGGTCTACGTGTACCGGCTGCGCAAGAGCCTGCGCCTCGGGGAGCGTCCGGACTCGGTGATCCGGCGCGACCAGTACGGCTACGGACTGGTCCACGGTGTCACCGAGGTGGACGTGGTGTGCATGGAGGACCTCGTCACCCGGGCCGGGGCGGCCGAACGTGCCGGAGACCTGCCCGAGGCCGTGCGGCTGTGCGCCCGGGCGCTGGAGCTGTTCTGCGGTGAGCCGTTGGCCGGACTTCCCGGGCCGTTGGCGGAGTCGGAGCGGCTGCGGCTCACCCGGCGCAGGGTCGCTCTGGCGCAGCGGACGACGGACTGGCAGTTGAGGCTCGGCCGGCACGACGAGGCGATCGCCGGGCTGTCCGCCCTGGCTCTGGAGGAGCCGCTGAACGAACCGGTCGCCGAGATGCTGATGCACGCGCTGCGGCGGGTCGGCCGGCGGGCCGAGGCGCTGGCCGTCTTCGACCGGGCCGGTCGGAGCCTCGCCGACGACCTGGGGGTCGCGCCGGGCGAAGCGCTGTCGAGGGCGCGGCGGGCGGTCCTGCGCGGGGACGACGCCGGTACCGGTCGCGTTCGGGCGGGCGCCGCGTGAGCGGGGCGGCCGGCCCCCGTGGACGCGACGAGGAACTGCTGCTGGCGCGGGTCTCCGCGGCCGCCGGCCGGGCACACCTCGGCAGGCGACACGCCACCTACCGGGCGCCGCCCACCGGGCCCGGGGCCCGCTGGGCCGCCGCGGGGCGCCTGCTGCGGGCCGGCGCGGTCACGGGCGCGGGCGCCCGGCTGGACGTGTACGAGCACGGGATGACGGCCGCCACCGGCAGACGAATTCATGTCATCCGCTTCGACGTCACGGTGGTGCGACGGCGCAGGGTGCTGTCCTCGCGGGGCATCACCCGCGCCCTGGTGCTCCTCGACGTCGACGGCGGGCGGATCGTCCTGCGCCGTGGTGACTTCGGCCGGCCGGAGGAGTGGTGGCCCGAGATACGCCGGGCCGTCACCGACGCGCAGGTGCCACGGGCCCTGGCCGCGCTGAGCCAGGGGGCACGGCTGGTCTTCGGTCCCGTATGGATCACCAGGGACGAAGTCGGCACCGGGGGGACGACCCTGCGCTGGGCGCAGGTCCGGCGGATCGAGGTTCTCAACGGTCTCGTCACCGTCCGCGCCGCCGGCCGCCGGCAGGCGTTGACCACCGTCGCGTCCGGTATCCCCAACCTCTGCGTCTTCCGCGCCCTCGCGGAGCACCTCGCCGGTGCCGAGCGGGACGACGACTGACGTACGGCCCCTTGCCTCAACGCGATTCCCTCGGTTCGCGGCCGACGGACGTGGTCGGCGGCCACACGCGACCCACTGAGCCCAGAAGGAGACAGCCATGGCCGACAGCTACCGGTACCGGTGCGGTGAGTGCGGGCACCGCACCGCCTGGGGGAGCGAGTCCCAGGGGGCGGAGGCGATCGAGTCCCACTACGGCCGAGGCCATCCGCACGTCGTACCCGGCGGGATGGCCGAGTTCCGCCGAGGGCCGTCCTGCGGCGGCTCCGGATGCGCGCTCGCCCTGGGCGTCCTGGTGCTGCTCCTGATCATCGCCTCCCGGCACTGACCGCATGCACATCGGCCACGAGATGGAGGAACACATGGGAGCACCGGACAGGGACATGGCGAACGCGCTGATCGACAAGGCCAGGGCCGATCGCGAGCGGCGTCGGAGCGGACGGAGCCGGACGACGGCGCTGGTCACGGCGGCCGTGGTGGGCGGCATCGGACTGCTCCTGGCCTTGACGGCCGGGGGCGACCCGGACGAGGCGCCGGACTGCGACGACAGGACCATGACACGGGACGACGGGTGCGTCATCTACTCGAACCGAGGCGGGGGCGGCTCCTTCTCGTACGAGGAGATGATCGACCGCCGCGAGCAGGGCGTCGCCGTGAGAAGGGGGATCGGGTTCGGCCTCGCCGGGCTCTGCGCGGTGCTGATGATCCCCGCGGCGGTGCGGCTGGATCCGTCCAGGCCCTGGGGCGCCCCGGCCGACGGGCCCTGCTCGCGGTGCGGCACGGTGTTCCTCCGGGAGAGGAAGACCACGCACACCGTCTCCCGGGGCGGGACGGGCTACCACGTCACGGGTGTCGTCGCCCTGTGCGCCCTGTGCGGTTTCAGTTCCGTCCGGCGGTCCTGACGGTGCCGGGCACCGCCGAGCACTTTCGGCCACCGAGAGCACCGAGAGAACTAAGAGAACCGACAGCACCGAGAGCACCGAGAGCACCGATGGGTCACAACGACCCGGCACATCGAGCGGACACAGGAGTACGGCACATGGAATCGGAACTGGCGGCACTGGTGAATCTGGCTGCGTCGACGGTGGTCAGCGGGATGGCGACGGCCGGGTGGGAGAGCGTGCGGCGGGCGATGGGCGAGCTGTGGCGCCGGGTACACCCCGAGCGGGCGGACACGGTACTGGCCGAACTGGGCGAGGCGCGCACCGAAGTGCTCGTCGCCCGGCGGAACGGGGACGAGCGGGCCGAGCGGGAACTCGTCGGCGAATGGCAGACGCGGCTGCGGCGGCTGCTGGCCGCCGACCCGGAGATGGTGCCCGAACTCCGGCGTCTGATCGACGAGTTGCCGCCCCTGTCCGACGGGGAACCACGGACCGGCAGTCCCCGTCTGACCGCGAACGTGTCGGGGCGGTCGCGCGTCACCATGGCCGGACGAGACATCAACATCACCAAGGGGTGATCGTTTGAACTCCGGAGAGACCCCGGACGGCTCCGGCCGGGACGGCGCCGACGGTGGTGGGACTCGCATCAGCGCACGGGCGGACGGCCGGTCCAAGATCACAGTGGCCGGCCGTGACATCAACAGCACCTACTTCGTCAGTGCCTCGTCGGCGGCGATCGCCGCCCTCGTGGGCCTCGTGATCCTTGTCGGAATGTGGCAGCCGTGGCAGGAAACGGCCGCGACCGGCGAACCGGAACACACGGCGACCGCGAGCGGATCGGAGCCCCCGGGCGGGTCCTCCGCAGCGACCGCACCGTACCGGGAGCCGCCGTCCACCGGCAGGGACGGCGAAGAGCCGGAGGACCCGGAATCCTCCCTCGATCCCACCCACACCCCCAGTCCCACCCTTACCCCCAGCGCCGATCCGCCTCCCGACCCGCCGGATCCGGTCGATGTGGCGTTCGCGTCCGCCGGCGTCGGTACCTGCCTCGGTGTGTACGACGACGGCTGGGGCAAGCTGAACCTCGAACGGCCGGTCGCCGTCGACTGCGGGGCGGGCTTCGCCTACTCGAAGGTGACCATGGTGACGACGTCGGCCTCGAACTGCCCCGGGGGCGCGGGCCGATGGGGCTGGGGTCACGTCAACGACAGCGGTTCGTCCGTCGCCTTGTGCTTGGACCGTGTGTTCGCCGCAGGGCAGTGTTTTCCCGCGACACTGAACAGACAGGCCGACGGGTCCCTGGGGGGCGAGGGACGGTTGTTCAGTGTCTGGGGCTGTGACCGGACGCGGGTACCCCGGGGCGAAAACGCGATCATGGTGATCACGGCGGTGCTGAACGGCGGCAGTTGCCCCCGGCGCACGGACCGGCAGACGTTCACGTGGCAGGTCTTCAACGGCGCGGCCACGGTCTGCGCCGTGCAGAAGGGGAACTGACCCGCCTGCCAGGACCGCCCTTGCGGGCAGCGCCGTCGCCCCGGCCCGCTCCTCACGGCTGCGGGCGGCGCAGCGGGACCACGTTCCACCAGGTCAGGCAGCGCAGGGCCCACTCCAGCGGGCCGTACTGGAAGCGGGTCAGCCACCAGTGGCTGATGAGGGCCTGTGCCGCGAGGATGACGGCCGCCAGGGCCATGGCGGTGCCCCAGCGGGAGGAGTGGTGCAGGCCGAGCGGGCCGGCCGCGGCGACCACCGCGAGGGTGGCGGTGAGGTAGTTGGTCAGCGCCATCCTGCCGAGCGGTTCGAGGACCGCCGACAGCGGGCGGCCCAGCCGGGTGCGCAGGACGAGCAGCACCGCGGTGGCGTACGTGGCCGCTCCCAGCATGCCGGCCACCGCCGCGATCCGCGTGGCGTAGGGGCCGATGGCCGGGTAGGTGTGCTGCCACCAGCCGACGGCGACCGCCCCCGTGGCGGCCAGCGCGAGTACGACGGCGAGTTGTCCGGTACGGCAATTTAGTGTGCGGGCGATGCCGAGCCGCGCGACGGCGAGGCCGAGCAGGAACAGCCCCGGGATGCTGGGTATCCCGCCGCCGGCGACGGTGACCGAGGCGACGGACCCGATCAGCCCCGCGGCCAGCACCACCCAGGTCGGCAGCCACGAGGAGGGCAACAGGATCAGCAGCCCGAAGATCGCGTACAGAAGCAGCGCCTCCCCGGGATGCAACTGCTGGTGCGCGAAGCCGAGCAGTCCCAGGACCACCAGCCGGCGGACCAGCAGCAGCCGGGGGCGTGGCGATCGGCGCGCGGCGCTCTCCAGGAAGATCGCGAAGCTCAGTCCGAAGAGGAACGCGAAGATGGGGAAGAACCGCTGCTGGACGAAGTACTCCAGGAACGCGGGGATCGGGTATTTACGGAAGGCCTCGTCGACGCCGGCCATTTGCGTCATCTGGATCGGAATGTTGACCAGGAGGATGCCGCAGAGCGCGAAGCCGCGCAGCGAGTCCAGCGCGGTGATCCGGTGTGGCGACCGCGTGGTGGGTTCCTGGGCGGCTGGTTCCGGGGCGGCGGCCCTGTGCGTCGAGGTCGTTGTGTTCATGGCCTTCACGGTGCGGCAGTGGCACGGTACGGCGCTTCGGCCGGACGGCCGGGCCGTATCGGCCGTCCGGCCGATACGGGCTCATCCCGAAGTCCCTTGGGGCCGCTCACTCCTGGAAGGCGGGTTACCCGGAGACCGTGCCCGTCGCCCACGCCCACGCGGCGATCTCCACCCGGTTGCGCACGGCCAGCTTGGACTGGATGTTCGTCAGATGTGTTTTGACGGTTCCGAGCGACAGGAACAGGTCTCCGCAGATCTCCTGATTGGTGCGCCCCACCGCGACCAGCCGTGCCACGTCCAGTTCTCGCGCCGTCAGGACCGCCTTCGGGGCGCGACCGCCGGAGGCGGACGGGCCACGCGTGCCCTCCAGTTGACGCAGCAGCCGCACGGTGACCGCCGGGGAGATCAGCGCGTCGCCCCGTCGCGCGGCCCGTACCGCCTCGACGAGCAGCGCGGGGCTGGCGTCCTTCAGGAGAAACCCGCAGGCGCCGTTGTGCAGCGCCCGGCTGACGTAATCGTCCTGGTCGAAGGTGGTGATCACGACGACGCGCATCCGGTCGGCCGATGCGGGCCCGGCGAGGATGCGGGTGACCTCCAGGCCGTCGAGCGCGGGCATCCTGATGTCGACGAGGCACACGTCCGGGCGGAGTCGTCTGGCCATTTCCACACAGGCGGCGCCGTCGGCAGCCTCGCCCACCACCTCGATACCCGGCTGAGCGTCCAGGATCAGCCGGAATCCCGTACGTACGAGATGCTGATCGTCGGCGATGAGCACCCTCGTCACCGAGGGCGCCGTGACGTCTGCTGCCGTCGTATCACTCACATGGCTGATCCTGCCATGTCACCCTCGGGCGGCCGATTCCGCCATGTCCAGGACGGGGAAGACGCCGACCACCCGCCAGCCGCCGTCGGGCGTTCCGCCCGCCTCCAGCAGTCCTTCGACCGCCGCCACCCGCTCCCGGAGCCCCACCATCCCGAAGCCCCCGCGGCCTCCGACCGGTGACGGTGCGGGCGGCTTCGCCGGGGGCGTGTTGCCGATCTCCACCCTTAGCCGCCCGTCCTCCGTACCCACCCGTACGGCCACCAGCGCGCCGGGGGCATGCCGTCGCGCGTTGGTCAGCGACTCCTGCACCACACGGTGCACCGAGAGTTCCACCTCGGGCGCGAGCCGCGCCGCGCGGGCGGGAGCCGCCACCGAGAGGGTCGCGTCCGCGCCGTCCTCATGGCCGCAGAAGCCGGAGACCATGGCGGCCAGTTCGGTGAACAGTTCGCCGGGCCGCCGCGGAGTGCCTTCCACCTCCCGGAGTACGCGCACCAGGCGGCGCATGGAATCCAGCGTCTCCATACCGGACTTCTGGATGTTCTCCAGGATCGGATCGATGTGTTCCGGCGCCGTCGCCCGGATGGCCAGTCCTGCGTTGGCCTGTACGACGATGCCGGTCACGTGGTGGGCGACGAAGTCGTGGAGGTCCCGGGCCAGTTCCATCCGCTCCGCCTGCCGGACGCTCTCCACCGCACGGGCCCGGTGGCCGTCCTGCACACGGAGGTAGCAGCCGAGCGCGACCGCCGAGCCGATGCCGAAGGTGAGCGAGAAGGAGGTCGGCAGCACACCCGGGCCGTTCAGCCGTACCGGGCCGAGGAGCACCGCGATGCCCAGCGCGACGGTGACGTACGGCCGGCCGGCCCGCCGGCAGGTCCGGACGAGCAGGATGAGCAGGCACACCGACTCCAGCAGCCCCCAGGTACCGCCGGTCTCGTTTCCTCTGACCGCCATCACCCCCGTCAGCGCCAGCGAACCGCACACCGCGGCCCAGGCACGCCGTTCCAGGGACAGCCACCGGTAGGGCAGGAGGAGCAGCACGGCCGACACCGGCCCGGACACCAGCGGCAGCAGCCAGTCGCGCTCGGAGGTGCGCAGCCCCCCGGTGGACACCACGTCCCCCAGCCACACCGCGGCGAGCACCGCGTACAGCGCGAAGGACAGAACCCTCTGTGCGGGCGAAGGGGGCGGCGGGGCGGTCTTCGGCGGGTCCGCGGTCAGCGGGGCGTGCGCGTTCACCGGACGGAGACTATCCAACGCGGGCCGTCCGGCGGGTCGGCCGAATGGCCGACCCGGGTGCGGGGACGCCTGGAGGGCCGGGCGGGGTGTGGGGACGCCCGGAGGGCCGGCCGTCAGGCCGAGGTGCGCGGCCGGCCGGCCTCTCGCGCCTTCCTGGACGATGCCGACCGGCGGCGGGCCGCGACTCGGCGCGGTGCGGTCCCGTTGGCCACCGTAAGCACGGACGTGCCTTCCCGGCCGACGACGAGGCGCCGGCCGCGAAGGCACGCTCCTTCTGTCCCCCTGGACCATCGGTCCTGGGGTCCTTTTGGCGCTGTTGCTGCTCAGGGGGCGGCGAGGCGGCGGCGTTCGAGGACCGCCGCGAGGGCGTAGGCACCGCCGCCGGCGAGGGTGAGGACCCAGTAGAGGCCGGGGCCGCCGAGGAGGAGCGCCGCGGTGGAGGTCAGGGCGAGCCAGGTGCCGAGGCTGTAGTGGAGCAGGTTGCGGCGTGCGGCGCCCTCGGCGAGGTAGAGCAGGCCGACGACGAAGCCCGAGCCGGTGGGCCAGAGCAGGGACTGCACGTCGGGCATGCCGGGGGTGGAGGTCAGGCCCGTGATGGCGAGGAACAGGGCGGCGAAGGAGGTGACCCACGCGACGCCGAGGAGCTTGCCGGGGAGAACGTCGTCGGGTTCGGTGGCGGCACGCTGAGCGCGCAGAGCGGCGACGGTGGCCTGGACCGTGCCGACGGCGAGCCCGGCACCGAGGAGGGTCATGGGCAGCCAGCCGGGCAGGTCGAACAGGGGGGCGTCGCCCTTTGACAGCGCGGCGGAGCCATGGCCGAGCACGTAGGCGAGCCCGAAGCTGATGTAGGTCGCACGGTTGTCGACGTCGCCCGGCAGGCGGGCCGGGGCCGGGCCGCCGGCGGTGGCGGGCGTGGGCGTGGCGGCGGTGGCGGGCGTGACGGCGGTGTTGACGGACATGGCGATACCTCGGGAGTTGTGGGGTGAAGCGTCGGAAGGTGCGTGAGCGCGTGGTTCGGGGGAGCCCTGGACCCGGCGGGCGCGGGGTGCGACAGGGCGGGGCGCCGTCTCGCCGTCTCGCCGTACGAAGTCGACGGGTCAGGAAGGAGAGTCGGAACGGTGCGTCGGCGAGCGAGTCCCCCGCGTGCGGGACCCGCGCCGGAGAGACCACGGTGGCGGAGGGGCGGGATCGGGCATTCCAGGCGCCGGCGAAGTCGAGAGGGGCGGTGGCGGGGCCGGCGGCGTGCGGGCGCCGCCCGGCGTCGTCGGCATCGCGTACGGCGGCCTCAACCCGACCGGACAGGCCGGCGAGGGCTTCGCGGACCACGGCGAGGGGGAGGCCGAGTGGGCACGTGCGGGCGGGCCGGGTCGGTGGCGGTCCTGGCCGCCGCGCGCCGCGTTACGGCCCGTGCGTCGCCGCGGTCGAGCGGGGTGGTCGCGGCTCCCAGGAGACCGGCGCGCGGGTGGCGCGCTCTCCCCGGCGGTTGGGCGGGCGGACGGCCCTGAGCGGTCGCGGGGAACCAGCGGCGGCGTTCACGGTGTCACGCCTCGGGAACGATGATGATCTTTCCGGTGATGGTGCGGGACTCGGCGAGCGTCAGCGCCGAGGCGGTGTCCGACAGCGGGAACCTCGCGGCGATCTGCGGGGTGAGGACGCCTTCCTCCACCAGGCGCAGCACCTGGGAGAGGTCCTCGCTCATCCGCTGCTGCCAGGACGCCTGGCAACGGCGCTTGCCGGCCCAGAGGTTGTAGAAGTGCGCGCCCTTGCCGTTGGGCAGGGAGTTCCATGCGGCGAGCCGCCCGAACAGCTTCAGCACCGGCAGCTGTGAGCTGCCTTCCTCGTCCTTGCTGGCCGCGGTGCCGTAGGAGACGAGCGTTCCGCCCTTGCGCAGCAGCTGCCACGACTGCTCCACCCCGGCGCCGCCGACGTGGTCGAACACCGCGTCCACGCCGTCAGGCGCGAGCTCCCGGATCCGGCTGTACATGTCCGGGTCGCGGTAGTCGACCGGGGTCGCGCCCAGTTCTCGTACCGTCGCGTGATGGCGCGTCGACGCCGTGCCGATCACGGTGATCCCGGCGTGGCGGGCCAGTTGTACGAGCGTGGAGCCGACGCCGCCGTTGGCACCGAGCACCACGATCGTCCCGCCGGCGTGCACCTTGGCGGTGCGGTGCAGCATCTGCCAGGCGGTGATGCCGTTGACGGCCACGGTCTCCGCGGCGGCCGAGTCCACTCCGTCCGGTACGGGCATCAGGTCCACGGCGTCGAGCAGGAGGTGGCTGGCCCACGCGCCGGTCTTGGTGATCGCGGCGAACCGCTGTCCGACGAGCGCGCCGTCCACCTCCGGGCCGACCGCCGTCACGGTGCCGACCACGTCGTATCCGGGCACGAAGGGGAACGGCGGCTGGTCGTAGTACTTGCCGCGCCGCATCTGCTGCTCGGCGAAGCAGACGCCGGTCGCGTCCATCCGCAGGACGACCTGGCCCTTGACCGGGTCCGGAAGAGCGCGGGTCCGGAGCTCCAGGCCGGCCGGCTCGACCTTGCCGGGCAGGACGATTTCGGTGACGGAGGTGGTGACGGTGCTGCTCATGGCGTGCCCCTGAAGGTTTCGTCTGTGTGCTTACGGATGTAAGGCTACGCATGTGAGTTCATCGTGGGCAAGTGGATGCGCCGATAAACTTCACGGTGTGCGGCGATGGGGTGAAGCGGGCCCCGCTCAGGGTGCTGCTGCCCGGGTGGGAAGAAGGGCCGCGACCGGCTCCTACGGGCTCCGGGCGGTCGTGTGAAGGTCGCCTCCGCGGTTCCGTGATCCCACGCGTCCGCGTCCCCACGCGCCCGAGTCCCCACACCCGTGCGCCGGATCGACAGCCCGCCTCATCGGGCAGTGGCCTGCCAGGGCGCCGACGGGTTCTCCGCGATCGTCCCGGTGACCGTCACTGGTCATGGGTCATGGCCGTACGGGGCTGCGCCTCGAAGCCTCCTCCAGGCCGCTGCCGCCGGGCGGTCGGCGAGCCGGATTCCTGGCCCACGCCTTCAGCGCGCGGTGCGTGGGACCGGGCATGCGCACCCTCACCGGCTGGCTGACCGTCACCGATGGGACAGCCCTTTGCGCCCCCCTGTGCGTCCCCGGGCGTGGCCGTGCCGGCAGGGGATCCGGCCTGAGGGAGGCGCGTGCCGGTGGCCACGGTGGGGGTTCACGTGAGGTGGGACAAGGGGAAGGCGACGCGTCGGCCGATGT
Organism: Streptomyces sp. NPDC059092; assembly: GCF_042756365.1. Taxonomy (NCBI): domain Bacteria; kingdom Bacillati; phylum Actinomycetota; class Actinomycetes; order Kitasatosporales; family Streptomycetaceae; genus Streptomyces; species Streptomyces sp. NPDC059092. Next base: position 41,431 of record NZ_JBHZEJ010000016.1, on the reverse strand, counting down.
CGGCCGGCCAGGGGAACGAGGGGGCGACGGCTCGCTGGTGGGCGAGCCCGTGCAGGCCGAGCCAGAGCGCGACCGCGTCGGCGGCCGGGTCCGTACTGGTGCAGTGTCCCGCCGCGCGGCAGTCGGCGAGGCAGCCGGCGAGAATCCGCATCGCTTCCTCGCCGAGGGGCCCCGGATCACCGGCGGTGGCGAGAGGGGCCCCTGTGCCGCCGAACATGACGCGGTACCGCTCGGGGTGGTCACGGGCGAAGTCCAGATAGGCGAGGCAGACGGTGTTCAGACGGTCCTGGGGATCGTCGCCCGCCGTGTCGAGGGCTGACCGGATCAAGGCGGAGAGTTCGGCGAAGGCCTGCCGTAGCACCTGGAGCATGAGGGCCGGCCGGCCGTCGAAGTGCGGGTAGATCGAGGACGCGGTGATCCCGGCCCTGCGGGCGACGGCGCGCAGGGTCACGGAGCGTGGGTCACCGCCGGCGTCGAGCAGTTCGGCCGCGGCGGCCAGAATCTCGGCGCGGAGTCTGCCTCCCTCGCCGCGACGGTTCCTCGCACGGGCCCGGGGCGGTTCGGTGGCGGCGCTCATGGCCGGCGGGGGACCGGCGCGGTGGCGACCTGCGTACGGTCCTGACTCATCCGGACGGTGACCCGCCGGCCGTCCGGCCCGTCCCTGTCCGGCGGTACGGGCGGTATCGCGGGTGGTGCGGGCGGGGCGATCCCGGCCACGCTGCCGGTGACGGCGATGTCCCTCATGCTGCTTCCGATCCGCTTGGCCCCGCTCGCTGGGTAACGTGCGTAAGGCTACGGTTGTTAGTTCATTGGGCGCAAGGAGAACGCCCATAAGTTTCGCGCTGTAAGGTAACGCCATGGGAGACGATGCGTCAGCGGCACACGTCCGCGTCCGGAACCGCCGCGGGGAGGGTGATCGACTGCGCCACGAGATCGTGGCGGCGGCGGTCGATCTGCTCGACGAGACCGGTGACGAGAGCGCCATCACCCTGCGCTCCGTCGCCCGTCGTGTCGGGATCGCGGCCCCTTCGATCTACCGCCACTTCCCCGACCAGCCCGCCATCATGCTGGCCGCGGTGCGCAGCGCCTTCGCCGAGCTGGACGAACAGTTGCGCACGGACGTCGACGCCGCGGGTGACGCACCCCGTGAGCGGCTCACGGCCCTGTGCCGGAGTTACCTGGAGTTCGCCCGGGCCCACCCCGGGCGCTACCGCACGATGTTCGGCGGGCTGTGGGCGCCCGACCTGAACGAGAGTTCTGTGACGGCGGAGGATGTGGGCACGCTCGGACGGGCGAGCATGGGGCGGCTCGCCGCGGCCCTGGAGGACTGCGTCGCCGCCGGTTGCGCGACCAGTACCGACGTGTCCGCCGACACGGTCGCGTTGTGGCTCGGTCTGCACGGGCTCGCCCACCAGCGAGTGGTGGCCCCCGCTTTCCCCTGGCCGCCGGACATCGCCGATCGCGTCATCACCACGCTCGCGCACTTCACGGACGGGTAGGGCGGGCAGGGCGACGCCTTCCGGGTGCGTGTGCGGCGGTCCGGAACCTTGTAGGCCCGGCGGGAGGGGCCTATCCTCGCGACCAGAAAGCGCTTTCCCCTTCTTGGTCCCTTCTCGGGTCCTCCTTGGTGTCCATGAAATGACATGCGTATGACATATGCCCGGCCTGATTCGAGACGAATGACGGAGTGACGGATATGAGAATGCGAGTCGCACCACGGTTCCGCGCGGCGCTGGTCGCCGTGGCCCTCGCGGCCGTGACCGGCGCGGTGGTGCCCGTACCCTCGGCGTCGGCCGCGGCCGGCGGTGCCACCGGTTACGCGACCCAGAACGGTGGGACCACCGGCGGGGCCGGCGGGCAGACCGTGCGGGCCACCACGGGGACCGCGATCCATCAGGCCCTGTGCGGCCGGGCCAGCAGCAGTACCCCCATCACCATCGAGGTCGAGGGGACCATCAACCACGGCAACACCAGCAAGGTGTCTGGCGCGAGTTGCAACACCGCCGCCGGGCTGATCGAGCTCAAAGAGATCAGCAACGTCACGATCTCAGGTGTCGGCGGCGGTGCCGTATTCGATCAACTGGGCATCCACATAAGGGAGTCCAGCAACATCATCATCCAGAACGTGACCGTGCGGAACGTCAAGAAGTCCGGCTCGCCCACGTCCAACGGGGGTGATGCCATCGGTATGGAGCGGAACGTCCGCAACGTCTGGGTCGATCACACCACCCTGGAGGCGTCGGGCGGGGAGTCGGAAGGGTTCGACGGTCTCTTCGACATGAAGGACAACACCCAGTACGTGACCCTCTCGTACAGCGTCCTGCGCAACTCCGGCCGCGGCGGACTCGTCGGATCGAGTGAGAGCGAGCTGTCGAACAGCTTCATCACGTACCACCACAACCGGTACGAGAACATCGACTCCCGCACGCCCCTGCTGCGGGGCGGTGTGGCCCACATGTACAACAACCACTACGTGAAGCTCAACGAGTCCGGCATCAACTCCCGGGCCGGGGCCCGGGCCAAGGTGGACAACAACTACTTCGAGGACTCCAAGGACGTCCTGGGCACCTTCTACACCAGTACGGTCGGTTACTGGCAGGTCGGCGGCAACACGTTCGACAACGTCACCTGGTCCAGCCCCAGCAGCGAGAACAAGCCCGCCGGGCCCGACCCGCGGTCCACCACCACCGTCAGCATCCCGTACTCCTACAGCCTCGACGGGGCGGCCTGCGTGCCGGACGTCGTGAGCCGGACCGCGGGCGCCGGTAAGGGGCTGCAGGTGTCGAACGGCGGCTGCTAACCGTTGACGCCGGTCACCCCGGCGCCCGTCGGCCCCCACCGCGCGGTGCCGGCCGGCCCCACCACCCGGGCCCGCCCAGACGCCGGGCGCGGCCCGGCCGGCCGCCGTCGGCGGCTCCGCGCCCGCGTGTCGAGCGGCGCAAGCCGCTGACGGCGGTCCTGACGGGACGATAGGGTCAATCTCCGGCGAGGACGAGACGTGTCCGGACGAGCAGGGCACGAGAGGACGACCTGGCCTGTCCGCCCGTATCGATGGGGCGGGAGAGGGGGCCGACAGGGTGCGCAGGGTGCCGCCGGAGATGTTCCGGTTCACCACCGGGGAGCGGGCCGGTCTGTACGGGGCGGTGCTGGACGCCTTCGGCGCGGCCGGTGAGCATCTGGAGACGGCGCTGGGCCTCGACGACGTGCGGGAGCGGCTGCGGACGGTCGGGTGGCCGGCCGCCGTCGAGGACGAGGAACTGCACGACGTACTGAAGAGGCTGGTCCACTGGGAGCTTCTGGACGTGGTCCACAACCACGCCGAGAACTACCGCACGGCCGAGGAGTACGAGCGGCGCAACCTCCAGTACTCGCTGACCCGCCGGGGCGAGGCCGCGCTCGCCGGGGTGCGGCACGCGCTGGACGTGCTCGCCTCGACGGGGGCGCTCCAGACCGCCGTCCTGGAGGCGATCGCCGACCGGCTCGACGAACTGTGGGTGCTGTCCGGCGAGCCCGCCTCCGCCGATCGCCGGATCTTCACCACCCTGCGGGAGCTGGAAGGGCATCTGGAGGCCCTGGTGGAGAACACCAAGGCGTTCAACGGGGAGTTGCAGCGGCTGCTGCGTGCCGAGGGGGCGGACCTGGACGTCTTCCGCGAGGTGAAGGCCGCCACCGTCGCGTATCTCCAGGAGTTCCTGGTCAATCTGGACCGGCGCGGGCAGGCGGTCGCCGCCGCCGTCGGCAGGGTCGAGGAGCGCGGTGTCGTCCTGCTGCGCGAGCGGGCGCTGCGCGGCGCCGAGCTGCCGCCGGTGGCGGGCGGGGACCCCGCGCCCGGGTGGCTGGAGAGCCGGCGGGCCCGCTGGGCGGGTCTGCGGGCGTGGTTCCTGCCGGACGACGGGGCCCGCCCCCGGATCGAGCAGCTCCATGACATCGCCCGGCGGGCCATCGTCTCCCTCCTCCAGGTCCTGGAGCGGATCAACGAGTCGCGCCGCCGCTCCTCCAGCGCCGTACAGGACTTCCGTGAGCTGGCACGCTGGTTCGCCGCCGCGCCCGGGGAGGAGGACCTGCACCGGCTGTGGTCGGCGGCCTTCGGCCTGGGGGCGGCGCGCCACGCCCATCTCGCCCACCCCGATCCCGAGTTGATCCCCTCGGCGCTGTCGTGGTCCGAGGCGCCGCCGGTCGAGGTGTCGGCGCTGCTGCGGACCAGCGGGAGGACGGAGCGGTTCACCCGTACGGCCAGAGTGCGGGACGTCACCGCCGTCAAGGCCGAGCGCGCCGAACGGGCCAGGACGGAGCGCCTGGAACTCGCCCTGGCCTGGCGGGACCTGGCCACGGACGGCCCCGTACGGCTGTCCTCCTTCGGCACGCTGGACCCCGCCGCCTTCGAGCGGCTGCTCGACCTGCTGGGCCGGGCGCTGTCCGCCGGGCCGGACTCCACCGGGCTGCGGCGCGCGAGCACCGGGGACGGCCGGGTGGAGATCGCGCTGTCACCGCCCGCCGACGCCCGCACCGCCGTGCTGCGTACCGCGAAGGGCGTGCTCGCCGGACCGGACTACGTCGTCACCGTCACAGCGGCGGACGGGTCGGGCGCCCTCCCGGCGGTACGGGACCTCCTGCGCCGGGAGGCGGCGGGATGAGCACGCTCGCCAACCAACTGGCCGCCGCCGAGAGGGAGGAGGTCGCCCGAGGTATCCGGCTGCTGCTGGCCCGCCCGCTGCTCACCGAGGCCGCCGACCCGACCGGGTTCGAGCTGGTACGGCGCCGTCGCGGACCGCTGGCCAAGTGGTTCGACTACACGTGCGGCTGGAATCTGGTGGTGGAGCCCCGCCGCGGGTACGCGCGCCTCGCCAAGGTCCGCGCCGGGGCCGACGGCTCCCGCCCCGCCCGCAGGCAGCGGGCCGGCCGGGCCCCGTTCGACCGGCGGCGGTACGTGCTGCTGTGCGTGACCGCGGCCGAGCTGCTGTCGATGCCGATGACGACCATCGGCCTGCTCGCCGACCGCGTGGTCCAGGCCACGGCGGCCGATCAGGCGCTGCCCGCGTTCGACCCGGTGCACCGGCCGGAGCGGATGGCGTTCGTCGACGTCCTCGGACTGCTGGAGTCGTACGGGGTGCTGCGGGCGGTGGACGGTACCACCGAGACGTACGTCGAAACGGCGGAGGCCAAGGTCCTCTACGGCGTGGACACCACCCTGCTGATGCGGCTGCCCGCGGCGCCCGTCGGGGCCTCGGGCCTGGCCGTACCGCCGGACGAGGTGCCCACGCGCTTCGAGGAACTCCTCACCGGCATGGTGCGGGAGCGGCGTTACGGCGCCGCGTCCGGCGCGGCCGGTGGCGAGGCCACGGAGGAAGAGACGCGGACCACCGCTGTGACGGAACCGAGGACCACCGCCGCCACGGAACCCCGGCGCACGCTGTGGCTGCGCCACTCGGTGCTGCGCCGGCTCTTCGACGACCCCGTCCTGTACCGGGCCGACCTCACCGAGGACGAACTGGCCTACGTCACCTCCCTGACCGGGCGCCAGATCCTGCGCCGCTCGGTCGAACAGGCCGGGTTCGTCCTGGAGGAGCGCGCCGAGGGGTTCCTGCTCGTCGACCCGGACGCCGTCGCCACCGATGTCCGCTTCCCCGACGACACCTCCACCGCCCGGGTCGCCGCCCTGCTGCTGCTCGAACCGGTCTGCGGCGCGCCCGCCGGGCTGCTCCCGGAACAGCTCGCCGAGGCCGGCGCGGAGCTTCTGCGCCGCTTCCCCCGCTGGGCGAAGGCGTACCAGTCCCAGGACGGCGCGGCCCGGCTCGCCGAGGACGCCGTCCGCGTGCTGCGTGACGTCGGACTGGTCCACCGGGTCGGGGGCCGCGTCGTCGGGCGCCCGGCCGCCCGCCGCTACCGCGTCGCGGGGACGACGAGCACGGACGCGCGGCCCGTACCGGCGACGAGCACGGGCCGGCGCCGAACGACGGGCGCCGCCGGCGGTCCGTACGAAGGAGACGAGCAGTGAGTGTGACCGACCTCCCCCCGCCGCGCAGGCCCGAACCCGGCACCCCGGCGACGCACCCGGCCGTGAGCCGCTGGCAGCCGCACCGCGCGGGCATCCTCAACGTCTGGCGCTACTACGACGAGACCTTCACCTTCCACCAGGGGCGCCTGCTGCTACGGGGCCAGAACGGCTCCGGCAAGTCCAAGGCCCTGGAACTGCTGCTGCCCTTCCTCTTCGACGCCAGTCTGCGCCCCAACCGGCTCTCCACGTTCGGGGGTTCGGAACGCACCATGCACTGGAACCTGCTGGGCGAGGGCGCTTCGGGAAAGACCCGCGTCGGGTACGTGTGGATGGAGTTCCGCCGCGTCGGCGACGACGGCGCGGAGCGCTGGTTCGGCTGCGGGGCGCGCCTCCAGGCGAGCGTGCACACCAGCGGGGTGCACACCGCCTACTTCACCACCGGAGCCCGGATCGCCCACCCCGGCGGCCTCGCCCTGGTCAACGACGCGGGGCAGCCGCTGACCCGCGCCGCACTCGCGGAGGCCCTGAGCGACCGGGGCGACCTGCACGCCTCGGCCGCCGAGTACCGCACGGCGGTACGACGTGAACTCTTCGCCGGTATGGGGGAGCAGCGTTACGAATCGCTCCTGTCCGCGCTGCTCCAGTTGCGTCAGCCCAAACTCTCCGAACGGCTCGACCCGTCCCTGCTCTCCACCCTCCTCTCCCGCGCCCTGCCCCCGCTGGGCGAGGGCGAGATCGCCGAACTCGCCGAGGGCTTCGAACGGCTGGACCGCCAGCGCGAACACCTCAAACGGCTCGACGACGAGGTGACGGCGGCCGGGACCGTCGCGTCCCGGCAACGCGGATACGCGCGGCGGGTCCTGCGCGCCGGTTCGGCCGCCCTGATCTCGGGGACCACCGAGATGGACAACCTCACCCGGATCGCCCGGCTCAGCGCCGAGGAACACACCCGGGCGCTGGAGGAACGGGAGGCGGCCCAGGCGCTGCGCGAGGAGCAGGACCGGCGCGCACACGCCCTGGACGAGACCGTCGAGGGCCTGCGCGACAGCGACGCGTACCGGCAGGGCGAGGAACTGGACCGGCTCCGCCGCCGCGCCGAGGAAGCGGCGGCCGCCGGCGGGCGGCAGCGCGCCGCCGCCCGGACCGGCCAGGACCGGGCGGCGCGGGACCGGCGGCGCGCCGACGAGGCCGCACAGCGAGCCCGTACGCTCGACGAGCACGCCGGGGAAGCCGCCGAGGAGACCCGCCGGTCGGCCAGGGCGGCGGGCCTGGAGTCCATCCACCACGAGGCGAAGGCACTCCTCGACGGCGTGGACGCCCCGTCCGGCGCCACCCTTCGCGAGCCGGTCGCCGGCACGGCCCGGCACACACCGGCGCACGGAGCGACGGGCGAGGACCTGGCCCGTCGGGCCCGCCGGCTGCTGCGGGGCGCGGTCACCGCCCGGCGCCGGCAGGTCACCCTCGTCACCGAGGCGATGGACGGGCACGAACGGGCGGTACGCGACCGGGGCGCCGCCGAGGACACACTGGAGCAGACCCGCGCCCGGCTCGCGGAGGCCACCGTCCGGCGCGACACGGCGGCCCGCGCCTGGGACGACGCCCTCGCCGTACAGGCCGAGGACCTGCGCACCTGGGCCGAGGGGTGCGGGGAACTCCGCGCCGACCCCGAGGAACTCGCCGCGCACGCCGCGTCGGAGACCGAGGTGACGGCCCTGGTGGACGCCGCCGCGCGCCCCGTGGAACAGGAGATCGCCGCGGACGAGGCGACCGCCCGGGTGACCCGGCGGAGCCTGCTGGAGGAGCGGGACGGGCTGGTGCGGCAGATGACCCGGCTGCGCCAGGAGACCGACCTGCCGCCCCCGCCACCGTTCACCCGCACGGCGGACCGGGAGACGATGATGGGGGCGCCGCTGTGGCGCCTGGTCGCCTTCCACGAGGACGTCCCCCTCGCCGAACAGGCCGGGGTGGAGGCCGCACTGGAGGCGTCGGGCCTGCTGGACGCCTGGGTCGGCCCGTACGGAAGCGTCACGCTGCCCGGACACGACACCCGCGCCGAGGCGGCCCTGGCCCTGCCCGCCCCCGGGCCGAACCTGCTGGAGGTGCTGCGCCCCGAGGACGACATCCCCGTCCCCGCGGAGACGGTGACCCGCCTGCTCGCCGGGATCGCCTACGGGACGCGGCCTTCCGGCGACCACCAGGCCGCCGTGTCCGCCGACGGCACCTGGCGCCTCGCGCTCGCCACCGGGACGTGGGCGAAGCCGGAGCCCGCCCACATCGGCTCCCTCGCCCGGCAGCGGGCACGGCAGCGCCGGATCGGCGAACTCACCGATCTCATCGCGCGGGCGCACTCCTCCCTCGCCGCGCTCGACGACCGGCTGCGGGCCCTGGCCGCCGGCCGCGCCCGGCTCGACGGCGACCGGGCGGGCCGCCCCGGCCACCGGGAGCTGGATCTGTGCCGCCGCGAAGCGGACCGTGCCGAGGACCAGGTCGCCGTCAGGGACGACGCCGTACGCGACGACGCCCAGCGCCTCGAACGGTGCGAGCACGACGTGGCAGCGGCCGTGCGCACCCTCAGCCGCCGGGCGGCGGAGCACGGTCTGCCCACCGACGGCGGAAGGCTGCGTCAGCTCTCCGACGCCGTCGACGCGTTCCGGGACACCGCCGACACCTGGGTGGACGCCCGGCTCCACGCGGCGGCGGCCGCCGACCAGGGCCGCGGGCTGGCGGCGCAGGCCGACCGCTCGCACCAGGACGCCCGGCAGCAGACCGAGGCCGCGACCGCCGCCGAGACCGAGGCCGACGGGGCGCGGGCACGTCTGGAAGCCGTGGAGTCCACCGTGGGCGAGGACTACCGGCAGGTGGTCGCCCGCGTCGCCGAGGCACGGACCGCACGCGACCGCTGCCGCGAGGAGGCCCGCGGGGCGGGCGAACACCTCATCGGCGTGGAAGGCCGGATCGGAGAACTGCGGGCCACCAGCCGGCGCGACGCCGAACAGCGCGAGCGGGCGGTCACGGCCAGGGACAGCGCCGCGCGGCGGCTGCGGCACCTGTGCCTCGCCGGACTCGCGGAGGACGCCGGCATCACCCTGGAACTCGACGCGCGGGACGGTACCAAGGCCACCCTGGAGGCCGCCCGCGCCACCGCCGCGCAGTGGCCCGGCGTCCCGCACGCCCCCCGTAACCTCGGTGACGCCGCCACCCGCCTCTCCGAGGCCGTCCACGAAGCGCGCCGGCACCTCGGCGCCCGGGCCGACCTCGACCTGGAGCCCGACGAGGACGTCCAGCTCTTCACCGCCACGCTGGACGGCGTACGCGTCGGGGCGACCGGCCTGCTCACCACACTCACCCAGGAACGCGACCGCAGCCGCGACGACATCACCGGCGCCGAGCGCCGCCTCTTCGACCAGATCCTCACCGGCGACATCCGCCGGCACCTCGCGGCCCGTATCCGCCAGGCCGGCGAACTCGTCGGACGGATGAACGGCCACCTGGAACGCGTCCGCACCGCCTCCCGCGTCGCCGTCCAACTGGTCTGGCAGGTCCGCCCCGACCTCCCGGACGGCACCCGCACCGCCCGTGAACTGCTGCTCAAGGACCCGGGCCGGGTCACCGACGCCGACCGGGACGCGCTGCACGCCTTCTTCCGCTCGCGCATCGACGAGGCCAAGAGCAGCGACACGGCCGCGAGTTGGGAGGAACAGCTCGGCGAGGTGCTCGACTACACGGCCTGGCACCAGTTCACCGTCCGGCTGGACCGCGCGAACGGAGCGGGCTGGCAGCCCCTGACCAAGAAACTCCACGGCGCGCTCTCCGGCGGCGAGAAGGCCATCGCCCTGCACCTGCCCCTGTTCGCCGCGGTCTCCGCCCACTACGAGGCCGTGCCGGGGGCGCCCCGGCCGATCCTGCTGGACGAGGTCTTCGTCGGCGTCGACAGCGTCAACCGCGGCCAGGTCTTCGCGCTGCTCACCGCCCTCGACCTGGACCTCATGCTCACCTCCGACCACGAGTGGTGCACCTACGGGGAACTGCCCGGCATCGCCGTCCACCAGCTCCTCACCGGCACGGACGACGACGCCGTCACCAGCGCCCGCTTCGTCTGGAACGGCACCGACCTGGAGGCGGAATGACGGACCCGGCACCGACCCCGGGGACGCGACCGACCTGGACACGGCACCGACCTGGAGACGGAATGACGGACCCGGCACCGACCCCGGGTGAACGGGCCCTGCGAAGGCCCGAGTTGCGCCCCCTGTGGCAGACGGTCCACGACCGGCTCTCCTCGGGCCGCCCGGTCACCCGGGTGAGCCTGGGACCGCTCGACGACCCCCAGCGCGAAGCCCTCGCCGACCTCCTCGGCCTGGACCGCCTGCCCGACGCCAGGACCACCGTCGCCCTGGCCCGGCTGGAGGAGGCGGTCACCGAACTCTGCGGCCGTACGGTACGCGAAGCCGTCACCGACCTGGTCGGCCCGCTGCACGACCGCGCCACAGAACGGCGCCACCGGGACGGCCGGCGCGCCGCCGTATGGGCCTGGCTGGACGGCCACGCGACCGTACGGGCCCAGCCCGCGCTCGCCGACTGGGCCGCCTCCTGCCGGACCACCGGTCTTGTCGGCGGCTCACCGGAACGCACCCGCGCCCTGCTCACCGACGCCCTCACGGTGCTGGCCGCACTGCCCGCCCACGCCGAGCCGCTGCCGGTCTTCGCCGCCCGGGTGGTACGAGGCGACTCCCACGCCCTGGACGACCCGACCCGCCTGTCCTCCCTCGTCCTGCGCGCCCTGGCGGCCCTCCACGACGTCGACCCGCCGCGCTCCGCCGGGGACCGGCGCGCCCTGTGGGCCCGCGCGGGCGTCGCCGACGACGAACTGTCCGCCACCGTCCTCGCCGCCGGACTGCGTCCCCTCGGCGGTGGACCGCTCGCCCGCGTGGCGCGCGTGTGCGCCGAGGCGGGACAGGCCGCCAGTCCGACCCTCGCCCTGGTGCGCGCCCCGGGCGAGTTCACGCTCGCAACGGAGCCCGCGACCGTCGTCCACATCGTGGAGAACCCCAGCGTCATGGCCCTCGCCCTACGCCGGTTCGGCCCGCGCTGCCCGCCCCTCGTCTGCACGTCGGGCTGGCCCAACAGCGCGGCCGTCCACCTCCTGCGCCTCCTCGCGGAGCGCGGCGCGGCGCTCCGCTACCACGGCGACTTCGACGGCGAGGGCATCCGCATCGCCGCGTACGTCCTCGACAAGACGACGGCCCGCCCCTGGCGCATGACCGCGGCGGACTACCGCTCCGCCGTCGCCCGCACCCCGTACGGCCTCCCGCCAGGCCGCGTCACCGAGGCGCCCTGGGACCCGGAACTGGCGACCGCCCTCTCCGGCCACGGCGCCGCCGTGGTCGAGGAACTGGTCGCCGACCTCCTCCTGGCGGACCTGGCCGCCGGCGATCCGGACGGCGCGGCACGCGCGCACTGACCGGGCGCGGTACGGCACCGGGCCCGCGGCACACGCGCCCTGGCCCGGGCGGCGTAGGGCACCGGGCCCCGGCGCGCCCCGTACTCACGTCAGGACGGCGGGCTCCCAGGCCCGGTCGGCCACCCGTACCAGCCCGAGGTCCGTCAGCTTCACCTGTGGGGAGACCGGCAGCGTCATGGTGGAGATGGACATGAACGCGTTCCGGTGCGCCCAGCCCCAGCGGTGCAGGGCGTCGCGGATCGCCGCCGCGCCCCGGGACACCTCGTCGGCGGGGCGGTCGGAGAGGACCCCGGCCACCGGCAGCGGCAGATGCACCGGCTCCTGGTCCGCGGCGATCACGCAGATCCCGCCGTGCGAGCCGATGACACGGTTGGCGGCCTCGCGCAGCGCCGCGGACGTCGTGGCGATCACCGTCAGGTTGTGGCTGTCGTGCGCGTACGTGGTGGCCGCCGCCCCGTCCGACAGGTCGAAGCCGACCACCGGGGCCGTCGCGCGCCGCCCGCTGCGGTGGTGGCGTTCGAGCACGGTCAGTACCGCCGTCCGGCCCTCCCACCGGACGACGCCGTCCCGTACGGGGAGGACGACCTCGGCCGGTTCGGTGAAGGTGTCCACCGGATTGACCCGCAGGGCCCGGAAGACGTGTTCGCCGTCCGGCAGGTCCACCGTCCACGCGTGGTCGTCCGCCGCGAGCGGGTCGAGGTGGACGGAGTCGGCGAACGGGTTGCCGGACAGCTCGGCCGGGGCGCTCTCCTCGACCTGCTCGCCGCCGCAGACGACCATGACCGGGGTGAAGTCGGCCAGGTCACGCAGGAGCACCAGGTCCGCGCGCCGGCCGGGCGCCACCACGCCCCGGTCGTCCAGGCCGAGGCGCCGGGCGGGGTGCAGGGTCAACGCGCGCAGCGCCGTCAGCGGGTCCATACCGGCGCCGACGGCGACCCGCGCGATGTGGTCGAGGTGGCCGCGCCCGACGATGGCGTCCGCCGCGAGGTCGTCGGTGACCAGACAGAAGTCGGGCAGGACGGGCAGCGCGGCGAGGCTGCTCACCAACTCCGGCGTGAGGCACTTCTCCTGGAGCATCAGCAGCATGCCGAGCCGGGCCTTCTCGACCGCGACCTCGGGGGAGTTCTTGGTGTGGTCGGAGTCGATGCCCGCCCACAGGTACTCGCCCAGGTCGTCGCCGGACAGGTTCGGGCAGTGCCCGTCCAGCCGTACGCCCTTGGCACGGGCCGCGGCGACGATCTCACGCATCCGCCGGCCGCCGTCGACCACGGCCCGGTAGTCCATCACCTCGCCGAGCGTGGTGACACCCTCCCAGTCCAGCATCTCGGCGATGTCGTCGGCGCCGAGCACGGCCCCCGCCGTCTCGAACCCCTCCAGGGCAGGTACGCAGGAGGGCACCGCCCAGTGCATGGACTGCTGGGCGGTGCGGCCCTGTTCGATCATCCACGCCATGGCCGCGCGCCCGGCGACGTTGACGATCTCGTGCGGGTCGGCGAGGACCGTCGTGGTGCCGCGGGGCAGAGTGATCCGGGCGAACTCGCGCGGCGCGAGCAGCGAGCTCTCGATGTGCATGTGCGCGTCGATGTAACCGGGCGCCACCAGCAGCCCGTCGGCGTCGATGACGCGCGCGGCGTCGATCGGCGTGCCGGGCCGCAGCAGGGCGCGGATCAGATCGCCGGTGATCGCGACATCGGCGGCGGTCAGCTCCCCGGTGTGTACGGAGACCACGCGGGCTCCGCGGATCAGCAGGTCGCAGTGGCTGGGCGCAGGCATCGGGGTTCTCTCGTTCGGTCGACAGGCTTCGTCGCCTCCCGCGTCGACGGGCTCGTCTTCATAGCGCCGGTGAGCCCGGACCCGGTGATCAGGGCCTTCACCGCGAAACTGCCCGTCGCCACCGTGGACCGTACGGTGCCGTCGGTACCCGGTGTCCTGATCGACACCCCGGGCGGCGTGGCGGACATCGTGACGCACCTGGTGGGCCTCGGCCACCGGTCCATCGCCTATGTGGGCGGCCCGGAGGGCTCGTGGATGGCCGAACGCCGGACCGCCGCCGTCAAGGAGGCGGCCCGCCGGGGCGGCGTCGACCTCACGGTCCTCGGCCCCGTAGCCCCCCGTATCGACGCGGGACTGGCCGCCGCCGAACACATCGCCGCCGAGCGGACCGTCACCGCCGTGGTCGCGTACAGCAGCTACCTGCTGATCGGCCTGCGCCTGGGGCTGCGCGACGCGGGAGTACGGGTCCCCGCCGACATCAGCCTGGCCGCGTCGGACGACCTGACCGCGATCAGCACGGACCGCCCCGACACGACGGCGCTACGGGTCCCGCTCGAAGAGGCGGGCGCGGCAGCGGTCCGCCTGCTCCAGGAACCCCACCCGCCCAAGCGCGCCCGCCGGGTGCGCATCGCGACCGAACTGATCGTCGGCGCCTCCACGGCACCGGTCCCCGCCGGTTGAACGCGGCCGACGGCAGGCGGGGCTCGGCGGTCTCGGGCAGGCGGCCAGGGATCGGCCCCTGCCCCTGATCTCCGCCCCCTGATCCCTCACACGCGGGCGCGAGCGACCGTCCCCGCCGAGGGGCCTGGCCTGGCCCCGGAGCCGGGCGAGTTCGAGGGTTCGGGGTGATCCCGCCGAGGTCTTCGGCCCGGGTGCGCTGACCCGGTGGTGTGTGGTGGCGGGGAGGGGGCGGCCCCGCCCGTCACAACGCACCACCGGCCCGGCGCAGCCAGGCCTCCGCCCGAGCTGCCCCCGCCCCTCCGCTTCCCCGCCCCGCCCCGCCCCTCCGCCCGTACTCGTACCCGTACCCGCCGTCCGCCCGGGGCCGCGTGTACGGGCAACTGGCAGGCGCCCAGGGGGGATCCGTCACCGCAGACCCATTGACCCCTTGGGGCTCACCTCTCTAGCCTCCGTTCTTGTACGTGGACAACATCCTTATATGGAAACAAGGCACTGATCCCCGCTCCACCGCACGCTTCGCCCGCTTGTCCGGTGCACAGTTCAAAGGGGAACTGACCCATGCCACTTGTCGTCGTAGGGATCAGCGTGCTGGTCCTGCTCTTCCTCATGACGCGGCTCAAGCTGAACGGTTTCGCGGCCCTCCTGCTCGTCGCCGTCGCGGTCGCCCTCGTCCAGGGGATCCCCCTCACGAAGATTCCGGACATCCTCTCCGAGGGCATCGGCGGACAGATCGGCGACACGATGCTCACCATCGGGATCGGCGCCATGGTCGGCCGGGTGATGGGGGATTCCGGCGCCGCCCAGCGGATAGCGACCAAGCTCCTCGCCGTCTGCGGCACCCGAGGGGTGCAGGTGGCCATGGTGGCGACGGCCATGCTCATCGGCGTCACGATGTTCTACGAGGTCGCCTTCGTGATCATCGTGCCCGTGGTCTTCACCCTCGTACGGGTCACCCGGTCGAACCTGCTGTGGGTCGGGCTGCCGATGTCCATCGCCCTGTCCACCATGCACAGCTTCCTGCCTCCGCACCCGGGGCCGACCGCGGTGGCCTCGACCTTCCACGCCTCCGTCGGACTGACCCTGTTCTACGGTCTGTTCATCGCCGTGCCCATCGGCGCGCTCATCGCGTTGGTGTGGCCGCGGCTCGCGTTCATCCGGGCCATGAACCCCTCCGTACCCCAGGGTCTGGTGAGCGAGCGCGTCTTCGAGGACGAGGAGATGCCGGGCACGGCCTGGTCGCTGGCGGTCGCGCTGCTGCCCGTCGTGCTGATCGCGGGTGCGGCCGTCACCGACATGGCCACCTCGGCCGAGACTCCGCTCACCCACTTCGTCGCCTTCATCGGCTCGGCTCCGATCGCCCTGCTGCTGACGCTGGTTGTGGCGATCTGGGCGTTCGGGCCGCGGATCGGCCGGAGCCTGGCGGAGGTCAGCGCCTCGTGCCGGGGAGCGGCGCAGGCGATGGCGATGATCCTGCTGGTGATCGGGGCCGGCGGTGCCTTCAAGCAGGTCCTCGTCGACGGCGGGATATCGGACTACATCAAGGACATCACCGACGGCTGGTCCGTCTCGCCGGTCGTCCTCGCCTGGCTCGTGGCCGTGATCCTCCGGGTCGCCCTGGGCTCGGCGACGGTCGCCGTCGTCACGGCTTCCGGCGTGGTGCTGCCGCTGCTCGCGGGCAGCGGGGTGCCGCCCGAGATCATGGTGCTGGCCGTCTCCTGCGGCTCGATCGCCTTCTCGCACGTCAACGACCCGGGCTTCTGGATGTTCAAGGAGTACTTCAACCTGTCGGTCATCGAGGCGATCAAGGCGCGTACCACCTACACGACCGTGCTCTCCGTCCTCGGCCTCGGCGGCGTACTCCTCATGGAACGCGCCCTGATCCTCCTCGATCTCTGAACTGCCCGCATTCCCCGGACTCTGGAAGGACCCGCCCCATGAGCCAGCCCGTCGTCACCGGCTTCTCCGTGTATCCGGTGGCAGGCCGTGACTCCATGGCACTCAACCTCTCCGGCGCGCACGCCCCGTACTTCACCCGCAACGTCCTGGTCGTCCAGGACTCCGAGGGCCGGACCGGCGTGGGTGAGGTGCCGGGCGGTGAGGGCATCACCCGTACGTTGCGCGAGGCGCAACCCCTGGTCGTCGGGGCCCGGTTGGGCGACCACAAGCGGGTGCTGCGCGCTCTGGGAGAACGGTTCGGCGGCCGGGACGCGGGAGGGCGCGGGGAGCAGACCTTCGACCTGCGTACGGCGGTGCACGCCGTGACGGCCGTCGAATCGGCGCTGCTCGACCTGTTGGGCCAGCACCTGGAGGTGCCGGTGGCCGCCCTGCTCGGGGACGGCAAGCAACGCGACGCGGTACGTGTCCTCGGCTACCTCTTCTACGTCGGCGACCCCGGCAGGACCGATCTGGAGTACGTGCGGGAACCCGGCGCGGACGTGGAGTGGTACCGCGTCCGCCACGAGGAGGCGCTGACCACGGAGTCGATCGTCCGGCAGGCGGAGGCGACGTACGCGCGGTACGGCTTCCGGGACTTCAAGCTCAAGGGGGGTGTCCTGTCCGGGGCGGAGGAGGTCAAGGCCGTGCGCGCCCTGAAGGAACGCTTCCCCGGGGCGCGGATCACCCTCGATCCCAACGGGGCCTGGTCGCTGCGGGAAGCGGTCGAACTGTGCCGGCCCCTGGTCGGCACCCTCGCGTACGCCGAGGACCCGTGCGGAGCCGAGGACGGGTTCTCCGGCCGGGAGATCCTGGCGGAGTTCCGCCGGGCCACCGGTCTGCCCACCGCGACCAACATGGTGGCGACGGACTGGCGCCAGCTCACCCACGCGATGGCGCTGCAGTCGGTCTCCATCCCGCTCGCGGACCCGCACTTCTGGACGATGCAGGGGTCGGTGCGGGTGGCCCAGCTCTGCCATGAGACCGGCCTGACGTGGGGCTGCCACTCCAACAATCACTTCGACATCTCGCTGGCCATGATGGCCCACTGCGGGGCCGCGGCCCCGGGTGAGTACAACGCCCTCGACACCCACTGGATCTGGCAGGAGGGCCTGGAGCGGCTGACCGTGGAGCCCCCGCGGATCGTCGGCGGCGAGGTCACGGTCGACGACACTCCGGGTCTCGGCGTCGAACTCGACATGGACCGGCTCCTCGCGGCCCACGAGTTGTATGTGGAGAAGAACCTTTCCGGCCGGGACGACGCCGCGGCGATGCGTTTCCTGGTGGGTAACTGGGAGTTCGACAGTAAGCGTCCCTGCCTGGTGAGGTGAGGCGGGGCAAGGTGAGGGGGCCGTTCCGTTCGGGCCCCCTTTGCCACGCTCATGACCGACCTCTACGACGACGGCCGGAAGATATCGCGGAAAGCGTGGAGGAAGGCATCGGGAGGCGCCGCGTGATGCGACAGGCCGTCACCACGGCGAATCCCCGGGCGAATTCGGTGACGTCCCGAGTCAATTCCCGCGACATGTTCCCAGTTGTCGGAGCGTCGGGTGAGGGGGCGAGGGGGCACGCTCATCCACGTGTGCCCAATAAGGGCGTTTTGTCCCTCTTTACCGTTAAGTGAATATAGGTAGTGTTGGGCGTTCTTGACGCCTTAAAGGTCTTTTGCCTGTCCGATTATTCCGTTACGTTCGTGACGTGCGTCACTGCCGCGTCGGCCGACGGCTGGGGCGAGGTGGGCGTTTTCTCTCGCGAGAGAGGAAAGTTGAGTTCCCGGGACGGCATCGAAGGGGCTATTGCACCGAAAATTCGGAACTTGTGCCGTCCTGATATCTCGCTTACGTTCTCGTCCATCCGGATGGAACGCCCAATCCTGCCGCTGTCCGGAAACCCAGACACCTATCCGTCAGAAGGCAGGAGCGGGGGACCCAGGTAAGTCGCCGGTCCGGATCTTCCGGAACGGCTTGGGGTGAAGCCGTACGCATCGCCGTACGGCCGGACATCTCCAGTCCGAACCCGACAGCTCACCTCGCAGGCGACGGAGAGGAATTCGTCGTGCCCAGAAACGCCAAGCACCGCCGTCCCAGAACTGGCTCGATCGCCCGACGCCTCGTCGCGGTGGGCACCGGGGGCGCCGCCCTCGCGATTCCGCTGGTCTCCGCGGCCACCGCCCAGGCGGCGACCCCGGCTACGGGATACGTCAGCGCCGCCAAGGTCGCGGAGGCTCCCGCCGCCGTGCAGAAGGCCACCACGTACGTCGTGGTCTCGGGCGACTCCCTGTCCAAGATCGCGCACGCGCACTCGGTCAGCGGCGGCTGGAAGAAGCTCTACGCGGACAACCGGAGCGCCGTCGGGGCCAACCCGTCGCACATCCACCCCGGCCTGAAGCTGGCCCTCAAGGGGAAGACGGCGGCCACCGCCACCAAGTCGGCCACCGCCGCCAAGCCGGCCGTCGAGGCGAGCACGAAGTCCGCCACGACCGGCTCCGTCACCCAGGCCGCCGTGAAGACGTACGACAACAACCTGGACGGCTGGATCCGCGAGTCGCTGGACGTCATGGCCCAGCACGGGATCCCCGGCACCTACGAGGGCATCCACCGCAACGTGATGCGTGAGTCCTCGGGCGACCCGAACGCCATCAACAACTGGGACATCAACGCCCAGAACGGCGTCCCGTCCAAGGGGCTGCTCCAGGTCATCGCCCCGACGTTCCAGGCGTACCACGTGCCCGGCACCTCGACGGACAGCTACGACCCGGTCGCCAACATCACGGCCGCGTGCAACTACGCCGCCGCCAGGTACGGCTCGATCGACAACGTGAACGGTCCTTACTGAGCGGACCCGCGCCGCCCCGACGGGCGGCGAACACACCGGGCCCCGGCCCCGCCGTCCAGCGACGGCGGAGCCGGGGCCCGTCCCTGTGCGCGCGCCCACACCCAGTCGCCGTGCGCGCCCTCCCACATCACACACGCCGCGCGCGCAGCTCCCGTATCCCCGCCACCGCCAGGACCAGCGCCGTCGCGCCCAGGGACCACAGGAGCTGCGGGCGGGCCGTGTCGTCGCTGAGCATCAGGACGAACACCGTCCCCATCGCGGCGAGCGTCACCCAGGTCAGGCCGGGGAAGAGCCACATCCGCAGGACCAGGCGCTCGGGTGCCTCCCGCTCGATGCGCGGGCGCAGCCGGAGCTGCGAGACGGCGATCATCGCCCAGACGAAGAGCAGCACCGCGCCGACCGCGTTGAGCATGTACAGGAAGACGGTGTCGGGCCACTTCAGATTGAGCAGTACGGAGACGAACCCGAACGCCACCGACGCCAGCACCGCCCGCCGGGGCACCCCCGCGCCGCCCAGCTTCAGCAGGGCCTTCGGCGCCTCGCCGCGTTCGGCCAGGGAGAAGATCATGCGGGACGAGCCGTAGAGGTTGGCGTTGAGCGCCGAGAGCAGCGCCACGAACACCACGATGTTCATGATCTGTCCGGCCGACGGGATACCGATCGCGTCGAGGACGGTGACGTACGGGCTGAGCCCGGCCTTCTGTGCCGTCCAGGGCAGCACGGTCACGATGACCGCCATCGAGCCGACGTAGAAGAACAGGATCCGGAAGACCGCGCTGCGCACCGCGCGGGCCACAGAGCGCACCGGGTCGTCGGACTCGGCCGCCGCGATCGTGACGACCTCCAGACCGCCGAAGGCGAAGATCACCGCGAGCACCCCGGACGTGACGCCCTGCCATCCGTTCGGGAGGAAGCCGCCCTGTCCGGTGAGGTGGGCGAGACCGGCCGGTCGGGTGTCGGGCAGGACGCCGAAGACCGCGAGCAGCCCGAGGACCAGGAACGCGACGATCGCGAAGACCTTCAGGGCGGCGAAGTAGAACTCGAACTCGCCGAAGTTCTTCACGGCGGCGAGGTTCGCGCCGGTGAAGACGATCATGAAGATCAGGACCCAGGCCCACTGCGGTACGGAGGGCAGCCAGCCGTTCGCGATCTGCGCCGCGCCCGTCGCCTCCACGGCGAGCACGACGACCAGCAGGAACCAGTACAGCCAGCCGACGCTGAACCCCGCCCACCGGCCGAGCGCGCGCTCGGCGTGTACGGAGAACGAGCCCGACGCGGGCATCGCCGTCGACATCTCGCCCAGCATCCGCATCACGCACATCGCGAGCGCGCCCGCGATCAGGTACGAGACGACGATCCCGGGGCCGGCCAGCGCGATCCCGGCGCCGGAGCCGACGAAGAGCCCGGCGCCGATGACACCGCCGAGCCCGAGCATGGTGAGATGGCGCTGCTTGAGCCCGCCGGCCAGTGGTTCGCCGGATTCCGTGGCCCGCGCGGCGACGGTGGGGTGGTGGGGGAGTGGGTCGCGCATGGGGTGGGTTCAGACTGCTTTCGGGGCTTGTGGGGACGGGGACGGTACGGCCCTCGCAGTGTCCCCGGACGGCCCCCGTCCAGGCAAAACGTTTCCGGACGCGAAGACCGGCGCCCGCACCGCCCCTCCGGCGCCCGCCCCGCCCCTCCGCCGCCCGCACCGACCCGCTGCTGCCCGCCCCGCCCCTCCGCCGCCCGCACCGACCCGCTGCTGCCCGCCCCGCCCCGGCCGCCACCGAATCCGGCGGCGGCCGAGGCGGGAGAGTGGGGCAAGGGCTACGCGTCGAGCGGCGGCCGGTGGGTCGGGGAGCCGACGATGCTGCCGCCGGTCCTGGTGACCGTGGGGTCGAACTCGGTGATCGTGAGCTGGAACCCGACCGGGCGGCGGGCGGCGAGCGGCTCCAGGTGCTTCTCCGCCGTCGCGAACAGCTCGTCCGCTATCCGGCCCCTGACCTCCTCGGGTCGGCCGGGGGCGATCGTCAGCCTGATCTGCACGTGGCCGTTGTCCGGCCCGGCCTCCGGACGGTCGCCGACCCGCGCGGCGGTCGCCGGCATGGCGAGGGTGCGGGTGCCCCAGCGGGGAAAGACGCCCAGCGCCCGGGCGGTCTCGTGCAGGAGGTCGAGGAGGGTGTCGACGTCCAGTTCCTCGGCCAAGTTGGGCGTGTACTCGACGATGATGTGCGGCACCTTCGGATCTCGCTTTCGTATCCGTACGGGAGACGCCGGCGGCCCGGCGATACGGTGAGTCTGCCCGCCTCCCGTACGGGCCCGCGTACCGCCTGGCGGCCACCGCTCAGGCGAACTTGTCGCTGACGGCCTCGTAGACGGCCTTCGCCCCGGCGCCGAGATGAGGCCCCGCCAGCCAGGTCTGCGCGCTCGGGCCGATCGACGTGTTGCTCACCAGCGCGGGCAGCCCCTTCGCGTCCTCGATGAACCATCCGCCGCCGGAGGAGCCCCCGGTCATGGTGCAGCCGATCCGGTACAGCGCCGGCTGGTCGTCCCTGACCGACAGCCGGCCGGGGCGGCCCCGGCAGGTGAACATCCGCTCGCCGTCGAAGGGCTCCGCCGCCGGATAGCCCCAGATGCCCATCCCCGCGATCTTCGTCGCCGGCGGCGCGTCGAACATGACGCGGGACGCGCCGCCGACCGTCTCCTCCAGCGACGCGAAATCGCTCCCCGCGGGCTTCTTCACATGGAGCACGGCGAAGTCGAACGGCGAACCGCTGCCGCCCGACGGGGTTCCTTCGGAGATCCACTGCGGCGAGGTCTGCGCCCAGTCCGCCCACCAGATCCCGAACGGCGCGAGCTGACTCTTGCGCACCCCTGCCAGGGCCGCGCCCTCCAGCCCCTTGTCGTTGTAGGACGGGACGAAGACGATGTTGCGGAGCCAGCCGCCCTTCGCCCCCGCGTGCACGCAGTGCCCGGCCGTCCACACCAGGTTGGAGGCGCCGGGGTTCGCCGGGTCCGTCACCACCGTCGCGGAGCAGACCGAAGGGCCCTCGGGGGTGTCGAAGAAGAGCTTGCCGACCATCGGGGCGTTGTCGCGGTACGAGACGGGCGCGGGTTGCGCCGGGACGGGCGCCGGCTCCGGGTCGGAGACGCCCGCGTCCTCGAACTCGCCGTCCACGGGCTGGTCCGCGCTGGTGCCCTGGAGCATCCGGCCCGGAATCCACAGCCCCTCGATGACCGGGTTGAAGAACGCGGCGGCCTCCCGTGCCCAGTCCGCGGCGTCCCAGTCCCGCCAGCCTCCCTCGCGCCAGCCCTCCGGCGCGTCGGCCCCGGCGGCCCCGGCGGGGCCGACCCCTACGGCGGACCCGGAACCGGCGCTCCCGGCGGGCGCGGAGCAGGCGGTGGCGCTGATCGCGAGTAAGGCGAGCATGCAGGCCATGAGCATCACCGGGCGGTGCCTGGAGCGCATGGATCGTTCCTCCGGTCCCTCAAGTGCGTCGAACGGTGTGCGCACGGGGCCCGGGAAGTACGGAGTCCGGCGACAACCTGTCTTGAGGAGGTAGTACGTGGGGGAGCCCGCCCCGGTTCAAGACACCGCGGCCCGGCGGCCTGAACAGCAGCCGGAGGCCAGCTAGGGAGCCGGCGGTCGCGGTGCGGGGGAGGACGCCGGGCGCGGGAACGACGGCCGGGACTCCTCCAGCCGTACGAAGGCGACCCGCTCGCCCGCCGCCCGGTACCCCTGGTCGCCGTCGGCCTCCGGGGCCGGGCCCAGCGACGAGCGGAGCGTCCGCGCCGCGCGGGGGCGGGTCCGCGCGTACCGTTCCATGATCAGCCCGCACTCCTCCGGAGCGACGAAGCGGGCCGTGACGGCCCGGTAGCGGCGGCCGGTCTGGATGGTGACCTGGGGGGTGTGCCGCAGGTTCTGGTACCACCGTGCCGAGGCGGCGGATCCGGCGGCGACGGTCCAGCTCCGGGGCGCCGTGTCCTGCTCCACGACCGCGATCACGTCCTGCCGCGACAGCCCCGAGACCCGGCCGGTGTGGATGAGCAGCAGCGTCCGCCGGCCGAACAGCGGTCCGAGGCCCGCGCGGTAGAGGAGGACCGGCAGCGCGGCCAGCTTCCGCCGCCATCCGGTGGGAGGAGTCGCGTGCGGCGGCGGGGACGGCTGGTTCACAGCCTGCACCTCCTGGCACCGGAGAGGCCGGACGACGGCGTCGATTCGATAACGACGGGACGTTCACGGAGCTTTCGCGATGCTTTGACAACAGAACCTTTGCATAGTCTAAACATGGGCGAGGCGGGAGCGGACATGCTGCGGGAGGACCGATCGGAAGGCCGGTCCGGCGCACGGTCCGGCGCGGACCCGGCCCCCGGCCCCGGCGCGGGACCCGGCGGCGCCCCGGCCACCGGCCAGGGAAGGAACCCGGGCGCCGAGCCGCGAAGGAAGCGGGGACGAATCCCGGGAAGGAAGCCGGGCGCGCGTCCCTGGGCGCGGACCGGCCCGCCGGCCGGGCGCGCCACCGCGGGCGGCGACCTCTCCACCCCCGTCGTCCTGGGAGTTCTGCCGTTCGCCGCGCTCGCGGTCGTCGCCCTGGTGGAGCTGATCGCCGGGCCCAGGATCGGCTTCCTGCCGCTCTTCTCGCTCGGCCCCGCCTTCGCCGGGCTCGTCGGCGGCTGGCGGCGTACCGCCTTCATCGGCGTCCTCGCCCTCGTGTGCTGTCTCACACTCGGGCTGTACGACGGGCTGGTGCAGAGCCGTCGCGGCTACACGGCGTTCGGCTCGGTCGCCGGGGCGACGGCCGCGAGCCTGGTCGCCGTCGTGATGCGCCAGCGCCGCGAGGCCGAACTCGCCAGCGTCCGTTCGATCGCGGAGGTGGCCCAGCGCGCCCTGCTCCGCCCCGTACCGCGCACGGCCGGTCCGCTGCGCGCCGCCGTCTCGTACACCTCGGCCGTGGCGGAGGCCCGGATCGGGGGCGATCTGTACGAGGTGGCCGTCGGGGAGGGGCGCGTACGCGTCATCGTCGGCGATGTCCAGGGCAAGGGGCTCGAAGCGGTGGAGACCGTCGCCGTCGTCCTCGGGGCGTTCCGGGAGGCGGCGCACGACGAGCCCGAACTGACCCGGGTCGGCGCCCGGGTGGAGCGGGCCATGAGCCGGGAGCTGGACGGCGAGAAGTTCGTCACCGCGCTGATCGCGGAGTTCGGGGAGGAGGGCGGCGCCGTCTTCCTCAACTACGGGCATCCGCCGCCCATGCTGGTCCGCGCGGACGGTGCGGTGGAGTTCCCCGAGCCCGACCAGTACGCGCTGCCCCTCGGCCTGGAGGCGCACGGCACCGAGGGCCCCCGGCCCTTCCGGGCGGAGTTCACGCCCGGCGACCAACTCCTCCTCTACACCGACGGGGTGACGGAGGCGCGCGACGCGACGGGGACCTTCTACCCGCTCGGCGAGCGCGCCCCGCTCCTCGCCCACCCCGACCCCGTGTCCGCGCTGGAGGCGCTGCGCAGGGATCTCGTACGCCATGTGGCGGGGCCGTTGCACGACGACGCGGCCGCCCTGCTGCTCCGGTACGCGCCGGAGCGGCAGGGCGGCCCGGCCGGCGCCGGGGCCCCTGACCTCAGCGGGCCAGTTCCTTCGTGACGCGCTCCAGCATGAACGCGGACGACTCCTTCGCCCGCTCCTCCCACGCGAAGACGCAGACGGTCGCGACCCCGTCGAAGTCCATCCCGCGCAGGGTCGAGAAGAAGGTGTTCCAGTCCACCTCCCCCTGCCCGATGTCGAGGTGCTGGTGGATCCGGGCCGCCGTGCCCGGCGGGTTGAGGATGTACCGCAGCCCGGACGAGCCCTTGTGGTCGAAGGTGTCCGCGATGTGCAGGTGCTGGAGCTTGTCGCCCGCGTACCGCAGCATCTTCGCGATGTCGGCGCCCGGATCGGCGCCGGAGAGGTGGAAGGTGTGCGGGGCGCAGTACAGGTAGTTCACGTACGGCTTGTTGACGGCCCGGACGAGGTCGACCGCGGGGTCGTTCTCCTCGCAGAAGTCGTCCGGGTGGGCCTCCAGGTTGAGGGCGATGCCCTCGCGTTCGAAGACCGGCAGCAGCTCCTCCATCGACCGCCAGAACGCGGCCTCGCTCCGCGCGGCGGCCTCGGGGCGGCCGTTGAACTCGGAGTTCATCAGCGGGCAGCCGAGCTGCGAGGTGATCTCGATCATCCGCTTCCAGTAGCGGACGGCGCTCTGCCGCTCGGTCTCGTCCGGGCTGGACCACTTGTAGAGCGGCAGCACACTGGAGAGCTGTACGCCCGTCTCGTCGAGCGCGCTCTTCAGCTCGGCCACCCGCTCGTCGTCGGCGCGCGGGTGGCGGAAGAAGGGCATGAAGTCGTCGCGCGGGGAGAGTTCGATGTACGCGTACCCCAGGTCGGCGACCGTGCGGACCATCTCCCGGATGGGCAGCGCGCGGAGCATGTAGGGGTCGAGGGCGATCTTCACCGGGTGTCTCCTCCGTAGAAGGCGGGCCGCTTCTCCAGCGCGTCGACCCGTACGATCGCGCCGGACTCCAGGGCCTGGACGAGCGCGCCGGTGATGACGGTCGCGGCGTAGCCGTCCCACGCCGAGGGACCGGTGGGCTCGGCGCCGTTCGCCACGGACTCGGCCCACTCGCGGAACTCGGTGTCGAAGGCGCTCTCGAAGCGGCCCTGCCAGTCCTGGAGGATTCCGGTGGAGAGGTGGCCGGCCCGCCGTACGGAGACGGCCGCCGGGTCGGGGAGGCGCACCAGGCCCTCCTCGCCGACGGTCTCGCACTGGATGTCGTACCCGTACTGGCAGTTGACGAAGACCTCCAGGTCGATCCTGACCCCCTCGGCGGTCTCGAAGAGCATGATCTGCGGGTCCTGGAGGTGCGCGTGCCGCTTACCGGTCCTGCGCGGTGTCACCACCTGTACGGAGCGGATCTCGTCGTCCAGCAGCCAGCGCAGCACGTCGATCTCGTGGACGGCGGTGTCCTGCGCGGCCATCGCCGAGGTGTACGACGCCGGGACGGTCGCGTTGCGGTGGGCGCAGTGCACCATCAGCGGCGTACCGATGGCGCCCGACTCGATGACCTTCTTCATCTCGCGGTAGCCCGCGTCGTAACGGCGCATGAAGCCGACCTGGACGAGCCGGGAGCCGTGGGCCGTCTCCGCATCGATGATCTTCAGACAGTCCTCGGCCTCCGTGGCGAGCGGCTTCTCGCAGAAGACCGGCTTGCCCGCGGCGATGGCACCGAGGACGTGCTCGGCGTGGGTCGGGCCCCACGAGGTGACGACGACGGCGTCCACGTCGGGCGCGCCGACGACCTCGCGCCCGGTGGCCAGGGCGCGGGCGCCGACGGACGCGGCGACCTCCTCGGCCCGCGCGGTGTCGATGTCGAACACCGCCGTGACCCGGGTGCCGGTGATCACGTGGGTGAGCCGGCGGATGTGGTCCTGGCCGATCATTCCGGTGCCGATGACACCGATGCGCACGGTCATGGGGGTTGCCCTTTCACATGATTCAGGAGGGGGAGCCGGGAGCTGGGGGCCCGCAGCGGGAGGCGGCCCCGGTCAGGTGGAGCCGGTCACTCCGAGGTGGGGAAGCTGAAGCCCGCGGCGGCCTCCCGCGTGCGGTGCGGCCAGCGCGTGGTGACCACCTTGGCGCGGGTGTAGAAGCGCACGCCCTCGGGCCCGTGGACAGGGCTGTCGCCGATGAGCGAGTCCTTCCAGCCGCCGAAGGAGTAGTACGACATCGGCACCGGGACCGGCACGTTCACGCCGATCATGCCGACCTTGACCTTGCGCTGGAAGTGGCGCGCGGTCCCGCCGTCCGCGGTGAAGACGGCCGTGCCGTTCCCGTACGGGTTGGCGTTGATCAGCGCGATCGCCTCGTCGAGGATGTCGACGCGTACCACCGCGAGCACCGGTCCGAAGATCTCCTCGCGGTACGCGTCCATCCCGGCCGTCACCCGGTCCAGCAGCGACGGGCCGACGAAGAAGCCGTCCTCGTGCCCCGCCACCTTCAGTCCGCGCCCGTCGACCACGACGGTGGCGCCCTGCGCCGCGCCCCCGGCTACCGCGCCGACGACGCGGTCCCGCGCGGCGGCGGTGACCAGCGGGCCCATCTCGCTCGCCGGGTCGTCGCCGGGGCCGACCCTGATCGCGCGTGCCTTGCGCTCCAGGACCGCCACCAGCGGATCGGCGGCGGCGCCGACGGCCACGGCGACGGAGATCGCCATGCACCGCTCACCGGCCGAGCCGTACGCGGCGGCGATCAGGTGCTGGGCGGCGAAGTCGAGGTCCGCGTCGTCCATCACCACGCCGTGGTTCTTGGCGCCGCCGAGGGCCTGGACGCGCTTGCCGCCGGCGGTGCCGCGCTCGTGCACGTACCGGGCGATGGGCGTGGAGCCGACGAAGGAGACGGCGGCGATGTCCGGGTGGTCGAGGATCGCGTCGACGGCGGCCTTGTCACCGTGCACGACGTTGAAGACGCCGTCGGGCAGCCCGGCCTCCGCGTACAGCCGCGCGACGAAGTTCGCCGCCGACGGGTCGCGTTCGCTGGGCTTGAGGACGAAGGTGTTGCCGGTGGCGATGGCGACGGGGTGCATCCACAGCGGCACCATCGCGGGGAAGTTGAACGGGGTGATGCCCGCGCACACGCCCAGCGGCTGGCGGAAGTTGTGGACGTCCACATCGGTGGACACCTGGTCGGAGAAGGACCCCTTGAGGATGTCGCCGAGCCCGCAGACGTACTCCACGACCTCACGGCCCCGGACGATCTCGCCGCGCGCGTCGTCGACGACCTTGCCGTGCTCGGCGGAGATGATCCGCGCGAGTTCGTCCTCGTGGCGCACCAGCAGCTCGCGGAAGGCGAACATCACCTGGATCCGCCGGCTGAGCGAGGTCTCGCTCCAGCTCTCGAAGGCGCGGGAGGCGGCGGCGACCGCGGCGTCCACGTCGCCCGCACCGGCGAGCCGCACCCGCGTGGCGGACGCGCCGGTCGCGGGGTTGAAGACGGGGGCGGTACGGGAGGAGGCGCCCGGGGTGGGCGCTCCGTCGATCCAGTGGTCGATCGTGGTCATCTCAAGGTCCTCGGAAGGTGTGGGTGGTGCGGGCGGCGTCAGAGGTAGTGGCGCTGGGAGCGCTTGGCGTCGCGGTACGTCCCGTACGCCCGCCGGGTCGACTCCAGTTCGGAGACCTCGCTGACCGGGACGTCCCACCAGGCGCTGCCGGGCGGGTTCGGTCCGTACAGATCCGTCTCGACGTGGACGACCGTCGTCCGGTGCGAGGCCCGGGCCTTGGCCATCGCCCGGGTGAACTCCTCGACGGTGGCGGCGGGGAGGACGTCGGCGCCGAGCGAGGCGGCGTTGGCCGCCAGGTCGACCGGCAGGACATCGCCGTCGAGCTGCCCGCTCTGGTCGTCCCGGTAGCGGTAGCGCGTACCGAAGCGCTGCGAGCCCAGCGACTCGGAGAGCGCGCCGATCGAGGCGAAGCCGTGGTTCTGGACGATCACGATGATGACCTTGATCCGCTCGGAGACCATGGTGACGATCTCCTGGGCCATCATCAGATACGAGCCGTCACCGACCAGCACGACGACCTCGCGGCTCGGATCGGCCATCTTCGCGCCGAGCCCCGCGGCCACCTCGTATCCCATGCAGGAGTACGCGTACTCGACGTGGTACGCCTTCGGGTCGCGGGCGCGCCACAGCATCTGGAGGTCGCCCGGCATCGAGCCGGCCGCGTTGATCACGACGTCCCGGTCGTCGAGCGACCGGCGCAGCGCGCCCAGGATCTCGGTCTGCGCGGGCAGCGGCCCGTGCCCGAGGGAGAAGCACTCCTCCGCCGTACGCCGCCACTCGGCCGTCAGCTCCAGCACCCGCTGCCGGTAGGCGTCGTCGGTCTTCCAGCCGTCCAGCTCCCGCTCAAGCGCCTGGAGTCCGAGCCGCGCGTCGGCGACCAGCGGCTCGGCGGAGTGCTTCACCGCGTCGAGCCGGGCCACGTTGAGGTTGACGAACTTCACGTCCGGATCGCCGAACAGGGTGTGGCTCGCGGTGGTGAAGTCGCTGTAGCGCGTGCCGACGCCGATGACGACGTCCGCCTCGGCGGCCAGCGCGTTGGCCGCCGCCGTACCGGTCGAGCCGAGGCCGCCGACCGCGCTCGGATGGTCCCAGGGCAGCGCCCCCTTGCCGGCGTGGGTGTCCGCGACCGGGATGCCGGTGGCCTCGGCGAAGTGGCGCAGCGCGGCCTCGGCGCCGGAGTACACGACGCCGCCGCCCGCGACGAGCAGCGGCCTGCGCGCCGTGCGCAGCAGGGCGGCGGCGCGCCCCAGCGCGGCGGGTTCCGGCACGGGCCGCCCGATGTGCCAGACGCGGCGGCGGAAGAACGCCACCGGCCAGTCGTACGCCTCGGCCTGCACGTCCTGCGGCAGACAGAGCGTCACCGCGCCGGTCTCCACCGGGTCGGTGAGCACCCGCATCGCGGCGAGCGCGGCGGGCACGAGCTGTTCGGGCCGGCTGATCCGGTCGAAGTACTTGGACACCGGCCGGAAGGCGTCGTTGACGGTGACGTCGCCGCCCCGGGTGTCCTCCAACTGCTGGAGCACCGGGTCGGCGGCGCGGGTGGCGAACATGTCGCTGGGCAGCAGCAGCACCGGCAGCCGGTTGGTGGTGGCCAGCGCGGCGCCCGTGATCATGTTGGTGGAGCCGGGGCCTGTGGACGCGGTGCAGGCGTACGCGGAGAGCCGGTCGCGCATCTTCGCGAAGGCCACGGCGGCGTGCACCATGCCCTGCTCGTTGCGGGCCAGGTGGTACGGGAGGTCCGCCTCACCGGTACGGTCCGCCTGGAGCAGGGCCTGCCCGAGGCCCGCCACGTTGCCGTGCCCGAAGATGCCCCAGACGCCCGGGATCAGCCGCTGTTCCTGGCCGTCGCGCTCGCTGTACTGGTGCGCCAGGAACCGTACGAGCGCCTGCGCGGTGGTGAGCCGTACGGTCTCCGTCGCCATCACAGCTCCTTCGGGGTGCCGGTGCCGAACGGCAGCCGGGGGTCGGTGGCCTGGTCCTCCCAGGTGGCGCGGACCCAGCCGTGTGCCGGGTCGTCGCAGATCAGCCAGGCGCGGTCCTGTCCGGGGCCGGCCATGACGTTCAGGTAGTAGAGGTCGTAGCCGGGGGCGGCGATCGAGGGGCCGTGCCAGCCGTGCGGGATCAGCACCGTGTCCCCGTCCCGCACCTCGGCGAGGACGTCGAGGGGCCGCTCCGCCGTCCCGTACACCCGCTGGTAGGCGAGTCCCGGCCCGGCGGGTCCTGGCGCGATCTCGAAGTAGTAGATCTCCTCCAGCTCGCTCTCGACCGGGTTCCCGTGCGCGTCGTGGCGGACCTCGTCGTGCTTGTGGGGCGGGTACGAGGACCAGTTGCCGCCGGGGGTGAGCACTTCGCAGACGAGGAGCTGGTCCGCCTCGAACGTGCCGGGCAGGCAGTAGTTGTTGACCTGGCGCGAGCAGTTCCCGGCGCCGCGCAGCTCGGCGGGTACGTCCTGGGCGGGGCCGTACCGTACGGTCAGCCGCCGCTCGCAGCGCGCCGACGGGAGGGCGAACCGGCCCCCGCGCTCGCTGCGGACCACGGCGTCGGTGTCGCGCGGCAGGTACGCGAAGTCGGTGACCGCGTCGAAGACGCCGTCCCGGCCGGCGAGGAGGAGGGTCCTGCCGTCGGCGGCGACCGTGCAGGACCCGCTGAGCGGCAGCACCAGATACTCGCTGTCGCCGGTGGGGAGGGAGACCTGCTCGCCCGCGGCGAGTTCGACGACGCGCAGCCCGGAGTGGCCCCAGCGCGCCGACTCGGGGGTGACGACCGTGGTGAACGGTCCCTCGGCGGTGGAACCGGCGGGCAGATGCAGGGTGTGGTCACTCACCACGGACTCCTCGTCGTCCGGCACGGCGGGGTTGTTCCGCACGGCGGGTTCGTTCTCTCGCACAGCCGGGCCGTTGTCCCTCACAGCAGGCTCACCGCGCGGTCCACGGCGCCGGCGACATCGCCGTCCGCGGGGTAGAGCAGCGACCGGCCGACGATCAGGCCCTGCACGGTCGGCAGGGAGAGCGCCTTCTGCCAGGCGGTGAACGCCGCCTCCGCGTCCTTGACCTCGCCGCCGAGCAGCAGCACGGGCAGCGTGGAGGAGGCGAGGACCCGCTCCATCTCCTCGACGACGGGCAGCTTCAGCCAGGTGTAGGCGCTGCGCCGGCCGAGCCCGGACGCGATGGTGATCGACTTGATCACCGCGTCGGGGGAGAGGTCGTTACGGATCTTCCCGTCCACCCAGTGCGACAGGAACGGCTCGACCATGGCGATCAGTTCGCGGTCGTTCAGCTCGTCCACGGCCCGCGCGGTCTGCTCCAGCACGGAGGGCGTGGCCGGGTCGTCCAGGCAGATCCGGGTGAGCGTCTTGCCGCCGTCGAACCGCATGGCGGCGATGGTCTCGGCGTCGTACCCGGTGAACCGGTCGTCGATCTCGAAGGCCGAACCGGCCAGCCCCGCGCGGTTCATGGAGCCGAAGACGGTCTTGCCGTCGAGCACCCCGAGCAGCAGCAGGTCTTCGAGTATGTCGGCGGTGGAGAGGACCCCTGTCACCCCGGGGCGTTCCAGCGCGACGCACATCCGGTCCAGGAGCCGGCCGCGGTCGGCCATCGCGGTGGGGTCGGAGCCGACCGAGTTGGCGCCGCGCGCGGGGTGGTCCGCGGCGATGATCATCGCCCGGCCGTTCCCGCCGAGCGGCGAGGCGGCTCTGACCCGCCGGGCGGCGGCCTCGGCGATGGCGCCGGGGTTGGTGACCCGCGTCTCGACGATCCGCCGGATCCGGTCAGACACCCTGGACTCCCTGGACACCCTTGCTCTCCTCCTCGGTCGTGCTCGCTGTGAGCTTCGCGCTGTCCATGAGCTTCGCGCTCTCCGTGAGCTTCGCCTCGACCGCCGCCGTGTCGGGCATGGCGTCCGAACAGGCCAGTTCACCGGCGACGATCGCGCCCGCGGCGTTGGCGAAGCGCATCGTCCGGGTCAGGTCCCAGCCGGCCAGCAGACCGTGGCAGAGCGCGCCGCCGAACGCGTCGCCCGCACCGAGGCCGTTGACGACGTCGACGGGTGCGGGCGGCACTTCGACCGCGTGGCCGGACCGGTCCATGGCGAGCACGCCCTTGGGGCCCTGCTTGACGACGGCGGTCTCGACACCGAGCGCCAGCAGCGCGCGGGCGGCGGCGTACGGCTCGGTCTCGCCGGTGGCGACCTCGCACTCCTCCCGGTTGCCGACGGCGACGGTGGCGTGGGCCAGGGCCTCGCGGTAGTACAGGCGGGCCTCCGCCCTCACCTCCTCGGACCGGAGGGCGCGGCCGTCTCCGTACGGGCTCTCCCAGAACATCGGCCGCCAGTCGAGATCGAAGACGGTGATGGACGCCCGGTCGCGGTGCCGGAGCGCCGCGAGCGTGGCGGAGCGGCTCGGCTCGGCGCTCAGCCCGGTGCCGGACATCCAGAAGATCCGGGCCGACGCGACGGCGCCGAGGTCCAGTTCGTCGGGGCGGATGTCCAGGTCGGGGGCGAGGGGCAGCCGGTAGAAGTGGAGGGGGAAGTCGTCCGGCGGGAAGATCTCGCAGAACGTCACCGGGGTGGGCGCGACGCCGGAGACCCCGACGTGCGTGGGGTCGACGCCGTACTCGGTGAGCGCGCGCCGTACGTACTGCCCGAAGGGGTCGTCGCCGGTCTTGGTGATCACCGCCGTGTTCCGGCCGTAACGGGCCGCGGCGACGGCGACGTTGGTGGGGCTGCCGCCCAGGTACTTGCCGAACGAGGTGACGTCCGCCAGGCCGACCCCTGTCTGCAGCGGATAGATGTCGACTCCGACCCGTCCCATGGTCAGGACGTCCAGGACTGCCATGTGTGGGGACCTCCAGCACCTGGCACGCTCTACTAGCGCGCTCTAGTTGCGAGAACGATGCGCGATGTCCATATGTCCTGTCAATAGTTTGTAAACATGGGTTTCCCCGCGAACGGGCGGCGAGCGCGGCACCGCCTCCCGGGCGGCGCGGCACCGCCTCCCGGGGCGGATCCGGGCCGCCCGGCCGACGCGGCGCCGGCCCGTTCCCTCTGTCCCGCCGACAGGTCGCCGGCGGCGGTGCCGTACCCGTACCCGTACCCGGTCCGTCTACGATCCGACGCCGTCCCGTCGGCGTACCGGCGGGACGGCGGCCAGGGCCCCGCGCCGGCCGTCCGACTTCAGGGCGCTCTTCCCCTTGCCGGCGCTCTTCCCCGTCGCCGTGCCCTTTCCCACGGCCTTGCCCTTCCCCGCCGCCGTGGTCTTTCTCTTCCGCGGCGCCTTCCCCTCGCCCTTCGGCCCTCCCTTCGGCCCTCCCTTCGGCCCGCCCTGCGTCCCGTCCTCCGCCGGGGGCTCGGCCCGCCGCATCCGTTCGCGCTGTTCGCGCGCCCGGACGAGCAGCGCCCGCGCGTCGCACTCCGGCTGGAGTGCGGTCAGGAGCAGCAGCCACAGATCGTGCAGCCCCTCCTCGATCTGGCGGCGCCCCTCCAGCGCGTCCGAGACGGTGTGCAGCCCGAAGAACGCGCAGACCAGTCCGTGCGCGGCCATGTCCGGGGCGACCCCCTCGGCGAGCGCCCCTTCCTCGCGCGCCTCTTCGAGCAGTGCGGTGACCGTCTCCAGCCACCCCACGAAGGGGCGCGGCAGCGTGACGTCGATGGCGGAGCGCTCCGCCCAGAGCCGGGACCCGGCGCGGATCACCACATCGTCACGGAAGGCCCTCGCCACGTCGAAACTCAGTGCGACCAGTCGCTCCAGGGCGGGGAATTCGGCCGTCCGGTAGCGTCCGATCAGCTCCGGCCAGGCCGCGAAATGCTCCTGCACGATGGCCAGCGCGAGATTCTCCTTGCTGGAGTAATGGAAATAAATTGCTCCGCTCGTGCGACCTGATTGTGTGCTGATATCACTGATGCTGGTTCCGACATAACCTCGTTCGTCGAACAAATGTGCCGCCGCTTCAAGGAGAAACCTCCGCGTCGTTTTCGCCCGCACCTGTTCCGTCCGTACCTGCACGTGTACCCCGAATTGCCGTTCCGTCACCTGACAGGAGGCAATCTAGCGCCTTTACCGGCGGGCCCCGGTGGCGCTCCCCCGGGGTGGGAGCGGGTGCGTAATCATGAGAATTACGATGTTCTTGTCGCATGAACACATCGGTTGATATCGACAGGTACGACAGGCCCCTCTCCTGGTCGCGCACCGTCGCCCGTGAACTGGTGCACCGCGCCTCCGTCGCGGAGGTGCTGCTCACCGACGTACGGCCGGTGAGGGGCGGCGGATTCGAGGCCGCGGCCTCCTGGCCGCGCTCCCACCCGACCTTCCCGCGCGGGGGTGATCTGCACAGTCCGCTGATGATCGTCGAGACGCTGCGTCAGCTCGGTATCTACATCCCCCTGCGGTACCTCGCGGTCCAGCCGTCGGCGAACCTGGTCATCACCGATCTGTTCTTCGAGGTCGACCCCACCGCCGAACCGCGGCTGGTCTCGGGCGCCACCGGCGTCACCTGCCGGGTGGCCGTGAGCGGCCTGCGCCACGACGCCGACGGCGCGGTCAACGGGCTCCGGCTGGACGTCGACTACCTGGCCGGCGGGGTGCGCTTCGCGCGCGCCGGGGGCGGCGCCCGGTTCTTCCGGCCCGAGCAGTACGACGCCGTACGGGAGGGCCGTACGACGGCCACCGCGCCCGCCGGGCCCGCCGACCGTACCCGCCCGGAACCGGGCGGCGTCGGGGTGAGCGGCGCGCACGACGTCGTGATCGGGACCGACGGCGCCACCCTCCTGGTGGAACCCGCGGACATGAGGCATCCGTACTTCTTCGATCACGCGACCGACCATCTGCCGGGCATGATCGTTCTGGAGGCCGCGCGTCAGGCGGCGGCCTTCGTGAGCCGCGGCAGGCTGCTGCGCCCTACCGCCGGTCGGCTGAAAACGGCGCGCTTCATCGAATACGCGCCGCCTGCCCGCGTGCTGTGCGTTCCGCACCACGCGACCTGCGTTTTCCGCTTTTTCCAGGACGGTCAGCAGAAGGCTTTCGGGGTGCTGCGTTACCAATAAGCAGATAGCGATACTAAATGCGATCGCTTGACTGCTCAATGTTTCTCTCTCTAGCGTAGCGATCGTTATGTTCTTCGGTGGTCGCTGGATCCGGCCTCCATTCCGAGGTCGTATCCACCGACCCCCTGGAACAGCACCCGCTTCTTAGCGGGTGACCCTCGCGCCCGCGGTGTATTCACATCGACGCGGTGGCCGGTGCTGCCGCTGTCAGGGCTCTCCTGAACGGAAACAATCGGATGACAGCTCAACGCATCCTTTCCTGGACACCTGCCGCCATCGTCTTCGACTGTGACGGCACTCTCATGGACACCGAATGCCACTGGCAGGACGCGCGCCTCCGCGCCCTGCGCGAGTTCGGGTTCACCCCGGCGCCGGGCTTCGCCGAACGCGCCAAAGGGCTGCACTACACGGAGTGCGGCGTTCTCATGGCCGAGGAGGCGGGCCACCCCGAGCTGGGCGAGGACCTGACGGAACGGTTGCTCGCACACTTCGGCGCCTTGGTCGCCGACCGGCCCCTGACCATGCCGGGCGCGCGCCAACTCGTCGAACAGACGGCCAGGTTCGCCCCGCTGGCCGTCGCCAGCAACTGCCCGAGAGCGGTGGTGGAGTCCTCGCTCGCCACCGCGGGGCTGCTCGATCTCTTCGCCCAGGTCGTCGTACCCGACGACGACCTGGGCATCAGACCCAAGCCGCACCCGGACGTCTATCTCACCGCGGCCCGGCTCTGCGGCGCGGACCCGGCCGACACCCTCGCGGTCGAGGACTCCCACTGCGGGATCGAGGCCGCGGACCGGGCCGGGATGCGCATCCTGGGCGTCGGCCCGTGGCCCTCGGAGCGCACCATGGCACTGGTCGACCTGTGGGTACGCTCACTGGACGAGCCGGAGGTGCGTGACTGGGCGGGCGACCGCGTGCCCGCCCAGATCTCGTGGAATCGGCCTACCATGAAGCCCTGAGGACCTATCACTCCTAAAAGTCGCCGCACAGGGAGATGGCCATCGGATGGACGAGGAACGTGCCGGCCGTCTCGTGTCGTCGCTGCGCGCCCGGGGCGTACCGGCCCATCTGGCACACCTGGGCGTGTACCAGTGCGGCGTCAGGGTCGTCCTGTTCGACGGCGGTGAGGCCGTCTGGGACATCGACGGGGAGCTGGGACTGCGGGCCGAGGTCGTCGAGGACGGGGTGCTCGTCGGCTTCGTCCCGCATGTGCGGGGCTCGGAGGACTTCGACGAGGAGCGGCTGGTGGAGGTGATCGCGGCCACCCGCTACGACAAGGAGGGGCTGCGCCTTCCACCCGACACGGACAACCCCGCCCCCCGGCCCCCCGGCCAGGCACTTCCCCCGCGCCGCCCCCGCCACACCCCCCGATGGCCCCGGTGGCTCCGCCGCCGGTGACCCCGGGTGGATGGGCGGCGGAGCGCGGTCTGCGGCGTACGGGCCGGCCCCGCCCCGGAGCCGGCCCGCACGCGTATGGCCGCCATCATGCGGCGGGCGAGTTCGGGCGGCTCGCAGAAGAATGCCTGTGCCCCGGGGGCGAGGATGACCAGGCTGGCGTAATCGTCCCGGGGTTCCATTGCCCCGGGGTTCCAGCCCTTCGTGGAGAAGATCACCGAGTGTGTTGCCGTCCACGATGTCGGGCCATCGGTTCACCCGCAGGGCGGGTACCGTCATGGCGCCGGCAGCCGGCGCGCTCGCCCTGGGCGAGTCGTGCCCGTGCAGAGCGCCTCCCCGCCCACGCAGTCCCTGTGGCGGAAAGCTCACGCAGGTAAGTAACGCACCGCGACGGTGTTCGGTGGCGGCGCCCTTCACACGCGTGAGGAACGGCGGAGGCTGGGACTTCTGGCCCGCCTCGGTGATCGTGTCGGCCTCGTTCTCGTCGCCGAGGTCGTCGCGGTACCGGGCCGCCCCCACCGCCGCCGGCCGCTCGGCTCCGTCAGCAGCGCTCGTTGACGT
This sequence comes from Streptomyces sp. NPDC059092, assembly GCF_042756365.1. Classification (NCBI taxonomy): domain Bacteria; kingdom Bacillati; phylum Actinomycetota; class Actinomycetes; order Kitasatosporales; family Streptomycetaceae; genus Streptomyces; species Streptomyces sp. NPDC059092. The sequence goes on along the minus strand of NZ_JBHZEJ010000016.1, from coordinate 4,706 downwards.
GGTCCGGCTCTCCCGCCGGTACGACGTCGAGGTCGCGCAGCACGATCGACAGCCGGTCGCCCCACTTCTCGCACGCCGTGGTGAAGTCCGCCCGCCGGTACTCGACCACCAGCACCTTGTCGTCGTACGCGTCGGCGTACTCCCCGCACTCGTCGTAGCGCCCGCACTCCTCGGCGACCGCGAAGTCGAAGCCGATCTCGTCCCGTGCCCCGGTCATCTCCACGGCGTTCTTCTGGCCGATCGCCAGCCCCGCCCGGTGGGCGCGCGCCGCCAGCAGATCGGCGAAGGCGACCGCCTGCTCGCGGTCGAGCAGGGAGTCCGACCTCAGGTACGAGTCCAGGTTGTCCGCCTCGACGGCGTCGAAGCCGTCCCGCGCGCAGCCGTCGATCCACCCGCCGACGATGCCCGCCAACTGTTCACGGCGGTCGGCGGTGGAGACGTCCAGCAGCGGCTCGTCCCAGTCCTCGTCGATGACGGTGTCGCCGTCCGTGTCCCGCAACAGCAGGTCCGGATGGTTCTCCTCCCACCACTCCACGGCGTCCGGCTGCGTCTGATAGGCGTTGACGTAGCAGATGTTGAACGCCCCGGCTGCGGGCTTCGACGTACGGTCCCTGATGACCGTACGGACCCCGGCGGGCGGGTCGTACGCCCCGCCGAGCTGATAGTCGAAGGGCTCGTTCGCCTTCGGCTGCTTCACCTGAGGGGCCGAACTCGCGCTCGTGGCAGAGGAGTTGCCGGAGGCCTTGCCGGGGGAGTCCTCGCTCGGGCCGCAGCCGGTGAGCGCGAGCGCGAGGGACAGGGCGAGCAGGGGAGCCGCCGATGCGCGGGCGACTGGGGCGAACGGCAAGGTGGTGCCTCGATCTCGGTGCGGTGAAGTGTGGTGAGGTGTGGAGCGGCTGACGGGTCCCATTCTCCCACCGCGCCCGCCGCGTCCCGGCTCCGCCCCCGGTCAGAGGGGTCGGAGGAGGCGCACCGCACCCGTCCGGTTTCACTCCGTCAGGAGGGTCGGCCTCGCCGCCCGGTGGACCGGCAGGAACGCGTCCGGCACCGGGTAACGCCCCACCACGAAGGACAGGACGGCCGCGTGCATCGCCTCCACGGGCGCGATCGTCGCCGCCGTCTCGATCACCGATGCGGTCTTCACGCCGTAGACCGAGAGCAGATACGTCTGCGCCGCCTGGTTCTCCAGCTGAAGTGCCAGCGCCGCGACGTCGCCCACGCTCCGCGCCTTGCCCAGCGCGGCGGCGACCTCCTCGCGGTCGGAGAGCGGCACCCCCGTGACCGCGGGCCTGTCCGCGTCCGCCAGCAGCGAGTTCCACGCCTCGGCGTGGTCCGCGTGCTGCGCCATCGCCGTCGTGAGGAAGGCCGATACGGCGGGCGGTACGGTGCCGAGCCTGCCCGCCCTGCCCGCCGCCAGGGCGGTCCGGTACGCGCCGACCGCCTGGTTCTCCAGCGCCGCCGCCAGCGCGACGGTCCGCAGGTCACCGGGGTACGTGACCGTGTCCGCGACGGGGTCCGCCGCCGAGCCGGAGGACGCGGAGCCGGAGGACGGGCCACCGGAGGACGGGCCGCCGCTCCCCCCGCCCGAGCAGGCCGCCAGCGCGAACGCGGCCCCGGCGCCCCCGGCGCCCCGCAGGAACCGGCGGCGCCCGGCGTCCGGCGCTCCCTCCCGCCCCGCACGGCCGGCCCCGAGCCGTTCCGCCAGAGCTGCGGCGGACGCCCGCAGTACGGGCAGGGTCTCCTGGTGTGCCTCGGCCATCTCACGGGTGAGACGGTCGAGCCGGTCCTCACCGATGGGCAGCTCCCAGCCGCCGCGCGCCGCGCCCGTACCCGTACCCGTACTCATCGGATCGCCCCCTCCGCGACGGGCGACGCGTCGGCCGTCGACTGGAACGCGTCGGGGAAGCCGACGGAACCGACCGCCGCCGGCAGCTCCCCGGCATCGGTGGGGCGCGCGATCAGCCGCTCGTCACCGGCGGCGAGCAGCGCCCGTACCACCAGCAGCGTCGCCCGGTGCTGCGCCTCGACCGGGGCGACCGAACCGAAGAGCCGGCGCAGCGACGCGCTGCTGACCTGGCCGATGTTCTTCGTGTACGTCTGCGCGGCCACGTCCTCCAGGGAGATCGCCAGCCCGACCACGTCCCCCGGGGTCCTGAGGGTCGGCAGCGCCTTCCTGACCACGGCCGCGTACTTCGGGTCGGTCCCGGTCTGGGCCCGGCCGCCGGCCCGGGTCACCGCGGCGTTGAACGCCTTGGCGTGCTCCTCGTGGTGGCGCGTGGTCCTGGCGATGAACTCCACGACCGTCCTGTTGCCGTTGCCGATGAACGGCAGACGCGCGGCGGCCCGGTAGGCGCTCACCGCCAGGTTCTCCAGCGACGCCGCCGTCTGCAGCGCCATGATGTCCTCCTCGGACGCGACCGGCGCCCTCAGCCCGCCCGTGACGCGCGGTGTGCCGCTGTGCGGAAGCCACGCCCGCTCGGTGAGTTGTGCCGGCGGCCGGGCCCCGGTGTGCTCCGCGCTCATCACGCCCCCTCTCGTCGGGGCCCGCACGGCCGCGGGCACCCCACGACACCTTCGCGAGAGGAACGCGGACGGGGCGGGGGACGTCACCGGCGGGCCGGTGGTGTTTCACCGGATCGGCCGATTACGCGCCCCGCCCCGTCCGGGCACCGCGCTACTCCTTGACGGCCCCCGAGTTGGCGTTGCTGACGAAGTACCGCTGGAAGCAGAAGAACAGCGCGGCCACCGGCAGGGTGGAGAGCAGCGCCGCCGCCAGCTTCAGCGGATACTGCGTACCGCCGCCGAGCCCGCCCGAGACGAAGCGGGCCAGTCCGGTGGTGAGCGTCTCGTACTGCGCGGACTGGGTGGAGACGAGGAAGTGGGTGAACTCGTTCCACGAGCCCTGGAACGACAGGATCGTCAGGGTGATCAGTGCGGGCCGCGCCATCGGCAGGACGACGGACCAGAAGATCCGGAACACCCCCGCTCCGTCGACCCGCGCCGCCTCCTCCACCTCGCGCGGCACCGATTCGAAGAACTGCTTCATGATGAAGACGCCCGCCGCGTCCACCAGCAGCGGCAGGATCATGCCGGTGTACGTGTCGAAGATGCCGAAGGTGTTGAGCACCAGGAACTTCGGAATGAGCAGCGTCACCCCGGGGACCGCGATCAGCGCGACGACGAAGCCGAACAGCAGCGAGCGGCCCCGGAAGCGCAGCCGCGCCAGCGCGTAACCGGCCATCGAGTCGAACAGCACCCGCCCCGCGGTCACCAGCACGGCCACCAGCGCCGAGTTGGAGAGCCAGCGCAGGAACGGCACCCCGTCGTCGCCCTGGCCAAGCCCGAACAGCCGCTGGTAGGCGGCGGTCGTCGGCGTCGCGGGCAGCAGCGACAGCGGATGCGTGGCGGCGTCCGGGTCGGTCTTGAACCCGGTCACCAACTGGAGCGCGAACGGCAGCAGATAGAGCAGCCCCATACCCACCACCAGCACGTACCCCGCGGTGCGCAGCGGCAGCGGGAACCGGGGCAGTACCGGGCGGGCCCGGTCGCGTACCCGCGTGCCCGAGGCGGTCATCGGTTCCTCCTCGTACGTCGGTTCCGCCTGGTGCCCGCGCCGCGCTCACCCAGCGCCCAGCGCTGGAGGGCGGTCAGGCAGAGGATCAGGGCGAGCAGGATGAACGCGATCGCCGAGCCCTGGCCGAAGTCCGCGTTGTCGAAGCCCGCGGAGTACGACAGGAACGCGGGCGTCAGCGTCGTGTTGCCCGGGGCGCCCTGGCCCATCACGTACACCTGGTCGAAGACCTGCCAGGTGGAGATCAGCCCCAGGGTGAGGACCAGGAAGAGCACGGGACGCAGCGCCGGGAGCGTCACGTACCGCAGGAGCTGGCGGCGGTTGACGCCTTCGAGCGCCGCGGCCTCCTCCAACTCCCTCGGGATGTCCTGGAGCGCCGCGAGGAAGATCAGCATGAAGGTGCCCGACGTGGTCCACACGGAGAGCAGGATGATCGTGCACATCGCGACCGAGGGGCCGGACAGCCACTCGAACCACGACAGCCCCATGGCGGTGTGCTCGGCCAGCATCCCGGTGGGCCGCTCCGGGTCGACGACGCCCAGCGAGCCGAGGATCAGGGAGAGCACACCGCGTGGATCCGCGAACCAGTTCGGTCCCTTGACCCCGATCCACGACAGCAGGGAGTTGACGGCCCCGCTGCCCTGGAAGAGGAAGAGGAAGACCGTGGAGACGGCGATGGAGCTGGTGACCGAGGGGAAGAAGAACGCGGTGCGCAGCGCGCCGCGCCCGCGCAGCAGCTTCTGGTTGACGAGCAGCGCCAGTCCCAGCGCCAGGCCGGTCTGGAGCGGCACCGTCAGCACCACGTAGTAGGCGTTGTTGCGCAGGGCGGTCGCGAAGAGCGTGCGGTCCAGACCGTCCTGGGTGAGCAGCGACCGGTAGTTGTCGAGACCGACGAAGTCGGCGTCACCGGAGAACGGGTTGGACTGGCCGTCCCAGTGCAGCAGGCTCACCCACAGGGCCATCAGGATCGGCAGAACCAGGAAGAGACCCAGGCCGAGCACCATGGGGCTGACGAACAGCCAGCCCCAGGTGCCCTCCCCGCGTTGGGGCGCGGGGGGGGGGCCGGCCGTACCGGGCGTAGCGGCCCGGCCGGGGGGGGCTGGGTGGCCCGGGGCGCCCGGGGGGCGGGGTGCGG